>JAEUSO010000540.1 GCA_016788605.1 Candidatus Kapaibacterium sp.
ATCGCGTACGCGTAGGTTGGCTTGCCCCTTTTGCTGCTTGCTTTTCCGAATTGAGCCATAGCTTGATAAATCTTTGGAGGTTAGTAGCACCCGGTTTTTCAGGTGCGGCAAAAATAAAGGTTTTTAGCTGCTTTGCCGTATTTTTGCTCGCTTCGAAACGATTGCCTGCCTGGTTTATTTTTATTCAATGAATGTGTTCGGTGTGAACAGGGGTTATATAACTTTTCCTTCACAAATCACCTGTTGAATTAAGAATAACAGAAAGGATATGACTGACCCTAAAAGTAAAAATTGCAATAGCGGACTGCACATGAGCAAAGAAGAAAAAAATACAACCGGTAATACCGCCCCTTCAGGGGTTGGGGGCATGGAATACGATTTCAGACAGATTGAGGAAAGATGGCAGAAAGAATGGAAGGAGAAAAAAAGATACGCGGTATCGAACGACTCTTCCAAACCCAAATACTATGTGCTGGATATGTTCCCGTATCCGAGCGGCGCCGGGCTGCACGTAGGGCATCCGCTGGGCTATATCGCCAGCGATATTTACAGCCGCTATAAACGCCTGAAAGGGTTCAACGTACTGCACCCGATGGGCTTCGACAGCTTCGGCCTCCCCGCCGAACAATACGCACTCGAAACCGGCCAGCACCCGGCCGAAACCACCCGTAAGAACATCGCTACGTTCAAAAGCCAGTTGGACAAAATTGGTTTCTGTTACGACTGGGACCGCGAAGTGCAGACCAGCGACCCGAATTACTATAAATGGACGCAGTGGCTTTTCCTGCAACTGTTCAACAGCTATTTCTGCAATACGCAGAAAAAGGCAAGGCCCATCGGCGACCTGGTCAAGAAATACGAAACAAAGGGCTC
>JAEUSO010000541.1 GCA_016788605.1 Candidatus Kapaibacterium sp.
ATGTTGTTTTTCAGTTCGGCGCCGTAAGGTCCGTAATCATATACTGCGCTGAGACCATCATATATTTCGCTGGAAGGAAAAATAAACCCGTATTCTTTGCAATGGGAAACTAATTTTTTGAATTGATCGGCTTGCTGCGACATGATTTTTGTGTTTAATGCGATGAAAAACAGGCCGCAAAGATAGGGTATTCGGGGAATTAAAAAGGGAAGCGCCCGCCACTTTTCGCAAACAGTCTTTTCATTGGCTTTTGCTGTTTTAGGTCATTTTAAAAATGCCTTGATGTGAAAAAATCGGAAAATAATATGAAATATTCCCATCAAGATCATATCTTTGCTTGCGAACTAAAAAATCTTACCGTTATGATCAACTTATCCCTCACGGCTCACGGCTCACGGCTCACGGCTCACGGCCATTCTGATCCTTTTTCTTGCCGGCTTCGGCCCAACGTATGCTCAATCGCTGATTGAGATTTTGCCGGGTTTTCCTACATCGGCGTTCACATCGCAACAACTCAGCCGATGGAACCTGTTGCAGAACGAAAATCCCAACGACACGCTCTATGTGATGAACCCGATAGATTTTACCCGTATGGATTCTTTAGGCCGATTCAAAATAGCTCTGCCCGGAGGCTGCCCGACAGTGTTCTGTCAGGCCACCAAGCGTGTGTCGTACCCCAACGGCGACTATGTAGTGCTGGCCGATATATTGGAAAACGACGACCCGTACGGAGCCTGCAGCACCGGCGACCTCTCGGTGGTGCGGCATAACGGCACGGCTGTAGGCATGATCCGTGTGGACAATCGCGCGTTTGAAATTCGAGATTTGAAAGACGGGAAATGGTGTTTGCGGACAGTAAAAAACAGTGCTT
>JAEUSO010000542.1 GCA_016788605.1 Candidatus Kapaibacterium sp.
GGGGCATTGCCCACCTGGCCAGCGGCTCGATCGCGGAAGATGTGGTCAATCATATCGATTGCGCGATTTGGACGTACGTGGTGAAATAAACGAGAGCAGGATTCGTGGTACAGACAGAGCTAAAGTGCTACCATTGCGGGCAGTTGTGCGAGGACCGTCAGTTCGCCGTTGACGAAAAGAGTTTTTGTTGCTACGGTTGCAAGGTGGTTTTTGAGATCATCAACGACAACAACCTGTGCGCCTACTACCAATATGATGCCCACCCGGGCGCAACCGCGAGGGTAGTCGATGAAGAAGCCTTCCTGTTTCTGGATGAACCAGCCGTGCAGAAGAAGCTGCTCGAGTTTCAATCGGCCTCCTTTGCCCGCGTCCGGTTTAATGTGCCGGCTGTCCATTGTGTTTCCTGCATCTGGCTGCTGGAAAACCTGCGCAAACTCGACGCCGGAATCCTGCGGTCGGAAGTAAACTTTGCCCGAAAGTCGGTGCTGATCGACTTCAACCCCGAGCGGGTTTCGCTGAAGCGGATCGCCAGCCTAATGGCTTCGGTCGGCTATGTACCTCAGATACAATTGGATAGCGAAAAGGCATCGGCGCCGGTTTCCAACAAGTCGCTGGTGACGCGGCTGGCGGTGGCCGGTTTCTGCTTCGGCAATGTGATGCTGTTCAGCTTCCCCGAATACCTGGGTCTCGACCACAGCGATGCAGCGCTCAAAATGGTCTTCTCCTTCCTTAACCTCGTGCTTTCTGTTCCCGTGCTGGTCTACAGCGCGCGCGACTACTTCTACTCGGCCCGGAAGAGTTTTGCCCAACGCCAGATCAACATCGACGTGCCCATTGCGGCCGGCCTGCTGGCGCTGTTC
>JAEUSO010000543.1 GCA_016788605.1 Candidatus Kapaibacterium sp.
GGTGGAAGTGAACAATGGTTACCTTCGCGCAGTTTTTACTTGCCGTTTTTCAAAATAAAACCATAGCAATTTAGCCACCATGAGTCAGTTTCCGCACCCGGATCGCTTTGTTCGCCGTCATATCGGCCCTGGCGCATCCGACACCCAAGAAATGCTCAATGCCCTGAATGTCAAAACGCTGGATGAGTTGATTAGTCAGACTGTTCCTGCCAGCATTCGGCTCACCAAACCCATGAACCTGCCTGCTCCTCAATCGGAATTTGAATACCTTCAGGAGTTGAAGGCGGTTGCACTCAAAAACCGGGTGATGAGAAATTACATCGGTATGGGTTATTTTGGTACCATCACCCCTTCGGTGATTGCCCGCAATTTGTTTCAAAACCCGGGTTGGTACACCCAGTACACACCCTATCAGGCAGAGATCGCACAGGGGCGCCTCGAAAGTTTGTTGAATTTTCAGACCATGGTGAGCGATCTGACCGGGCTTCCGATTGCCAATGCGAGTTTGCTCGACGAAGGCACGGCAGCGGCCGAGGTCATGCACATGTTTTACGCGGAAAAGAACAAACGGGCGAAGGACGGGGAAGAAGCCAACGAGTTTTTTGTATCCGACAAAGTGCTTCCGCAAACAATCGACGTACTCAAAACACGGGCTTTGCCGCAAAATATTCAGTTGGTCATCGGCGATTACCAGCAGTACCAAATTTCTGACAAAACCTTTGGTGTGCTTTTGCAATATCCTGATAAAGAAGGGGCTGTGCATTATTATGCACCATTTGTAGAAGAGGCCAAAGCCAAAAACGTATATGTATGCGTGGCCACCGATTTGCTCGCGTTGGCGTTGTTAAAGCCGCCGGGTG
>JAEUSO010000544.1 GCA_016788605.1 Candidatus Kapaibacterium sp.
TCAAACTGCTTTCTACTCCCAAATCATCAAAGCAATAATTCTTTGGGTTGTGCTGATACAAAGCACCTCTGCTGTATTTGTGAATGACAGAAAAGCCATCTTCAATAAATTCAAAACTTGCATCCCTGCATGATTTCATAATGAACTTGTATTTATCTGTCGTTACATACCTCATTAAACTCATTAGTGTTGTTTTACCGCAACCAACAGGACCACTTAATAAAATACCTTTCTCCAAATCAAGTTCCAACTCTGGAGCCGCAATGTCGTCTTGTAAGAACCAGCAAAGCAGCAGGTAAATGGTTTGCTTATCTTCTCCATGCAGTTGAAATTTTTTACCATATACTTCTTTGCCTTTTTGTTGCAGCCACTCCCAAACATCGTTGTAGTTATAGCGGCTCTGAATAGTTTTTGAAGCCCCTCCCAAACCCTCCCCGACAGAGAGGGCTTTTGAAGCATCTTTTTTATTTGAGTATTCATCATAAAGGCTCATTGTAATTTTTAGAGGTGGTTGCATGAAGATGTTTGGCTTTGGGCTTTACTGGTTTGCCTTTGGCAAACTTGTTTGCATTCAGCATCCAGTTACGGGCTGCAGCTTGCCAGTCATTCATTTTCGTTCTGCCACCAACCAGCCAGCCGTTGCTTTGGAAATAGTTATAAAATTTTGATGCTTCAACTGGAGGGAATTTTTGCGATGCAAAATATTCTTGCACTTCATTCAGCTTAGGAACTTTGAACCTAACAGATTCCTCCTTCGTTGGAATGACATTCTTTTTCTTTTGGCGCAACTTTTCTTTTTCTTCTTTTCCAGACCCGTTCTCCTTTTGAATTTCTTTTTTTTGTGTTG
>JAEUSO010000545.1 GCA_016788605.1 Candidatus Kapaibacterium sp.
AATATTGTATTCATTAGAGTACATAGTTGTCACATTCGGTGGCATAATGTCACTCAAATAACGCAAACGAGACAAACTAATATCCATAATCGTCACCTGTGCGCCCAACCCCGCAGCCATTTTTGCCGCTTGTGTTCCCACAATACCACCGCCTAAAACCAATACTTTGCCTGGTTCAACGCCTGGAACACCTCCTAACAATACACCACGACCTTTCACTGGTTTTTCCAAATATTTTGCACCCTCTTGAATCGCCATACGACCCGCAACTTCGCTCATTGGCACCAAAAGTGGCAACGAACGGTCAGGTAACTCAACAGTTTCATAGGCCAGACAAACCGCCCCACTACGCAGCATAGCATGAGTGAGCGGTTCGTAACTAGCGAAATGGAAATAAGTGAAAACTAAATGATGTGGTTTGATTAAATCGTATTCTGGTTCAATCGGCTCTTTCACTTTCATAATCATTTCTGCTTTCGCAAAAACCTCTGCCGCCGATTTCACAATTTTTCCTCCCGCTGCCTCATATTCGTGGTCTGCAAAACCTGAGCCTTCGCCAGCCGTTGTTTCGATATAGACTGTATGTCCGTGTCTTGTAAGTTCTAACGCGCCTGCAGGTGTGAGTGCGACGCGATTTTCATTCGATTTGATTTCCTTTGGAACGCCGATAATCATTTTCTAATTGATTTATATTTGGTTAGATTTTTTTTAACATTGCAAAGGTAGGTTTTCTGAATATTATTTTAATTTTGAGACAAATAATAACAAATTTTTTCTATTATTTTAAATTATTTAGAAATTATTTCTAAAAAAAGTATCAATACTCTTAT
>JAEUSO010000546.1 GCA_016788605.1 Candidatus Kapaibacterium sp.
CATTCGAAAGACAAACGAAAACGAAATTGGCTAGACCTAAAGAAATAAAAACTAAATTGATTTTTATATCGCAAGACAACGACCAAAAGGACGTTCCAGAGCCAATGAAAATTGGTATATGGGAAATTATAGTTAACTAAAAAATGAGAACAATAAACAAAAGCCATCGCACAGGTGTAAGCACATTTGCAATTCGCACAAGCCAACGCACAGACCAAAAATTGCAAAAGAGCTTCCACCTCACCGACCCAAAAGAGAATTTCAATTTTTTTTCTCCAACGCTTTAAAAAATAAAAAACGCAACGCACAGCCGGCACGACAATGACACAGAAACTCAATACTGACAATGGTTTTCAAGGACGGTGGACAAAAACCACTGGCTATAACAGCACCTACCCAAAAGGCGGGGTTTCGTGTTCCAAAGACAGTTTTGTGGTAAAAGTCCCGCCCTTCGGGTAGCTGCAAAACGTTATCGGCAACCCTATGGCGACAGTACAAACATTAACGGACAGGCATAAAACGAACTAACAAATGAAAATTCTCATAGCAAGTAACTCTTTTAAAGAATGTGCGACAGCATCTGAAATCAATGATGCTATTGAACAAGGTATTTTGCTATTCAAGACAATGTTCGTAAGCCCTGACGAAACAATAGAAATTCGAAAGACTGAAATTTGTGACGGTGGAACAGGTTTCGCATCAATCTTAGCTGACGCAGTAAACGGTTTCAAACAAAAGGCGAAAGCTAAAGACCCATTAATGAGAGACATTGAAGCTATTTATGGTGTTTCTCCCGACCAAAAGACTGTTTATATAGAAGTTGCT
>JAEUSO010000547.1:0-268 GCA_016788605.1 Candidatus Kapaibacterium sp.
CACCCACTCGCGAGACGGAGCGGTCATGCCGGACTGAGACGACCGGACCACGCCATGGCGAAACGTATCACGCAGACCAGACAAACCGCCTCGAGCCCTCCCGCACGTCTCTCCCGCACCGCTTCCCGACCATCCACCGCGCTGCAACGCGAGCAGGCCGCGCGCCTGCGTGCCGAGCGGGCGCTTCAGCGTGTCTCCAAAGAATTGCAGCGCCGCGTCGAAGAACTGCAACGGGCCAAAGATGCCGCCGATGTGGCCAACCGTGCCA
>JAEUSO010000547.1:285-820 GCA_016788605.1 Candidatus Kapaibacterium sp.
CCCGATGAATGCCATCATCGGCATGGCCGATCTCCTGTGGGAAACCACCCTCACTCCGGAACAACGGAAATATCTGCGCATCTTTCGCCGCGCCGGAGCCAGTCTGCTGAGCCTGATCAACGACATCCTCGACCTCTCGAAAGTCGAATCAGGCCGCCTGGACCTGGACTCGATCGACTTCGACCTGTCCGAGCTGATCGACAAAACCAGTGAAATGCTGGCCTTGCGTGCCAACGAGAAAGGCCTCGAACTCGTCTGCCACCTCGCCAACGATGTCCCCTGCCATCTCATCGGCGATCCCAACCGTCTCTACCAAATCCTGCTCAATCTGCTGGGCAACGCGATCAAATTCACGGAGAAGGGCTCGGTGGTCATGAGTATCACCAACGATCCCGAGCTTCGAACGCCGGGCGCGATTCGATTCTCGATCAGCGATACGGGCATCGGCGTCCCGCACGACAAGATCAAAGCCATCTTCGACACGTTCACGCAAGCGCACAGCACGATTGCCCGCCAGTACGGCGGCACGGGGCTG
>JAEUSO010000548.1 GCA_016788605.1 Candidatus Kapaibacterium sp.
CATTTGAAGGCAAACTTTATCAAGGCGAAGAAGTTAGCGTTATCGCGAATCTTCCAAACCAAGAGAAAGCGCTTACTATGCTTGCAAATGTTCTTCAAGCTCCTATTTCGAAATTGGGTCGCTTACTTACAGCGCTTCAAGAGAAAAACGAGTCAGAAGCTGCATAAGCTCAAACTTAAACACACATCATTCAATACCCATTTGGAGTTACTCTCATGGCTTTAACAAACGAAGAAATCTTAAACGCAGTTGCTGAAAAAACTGTTCTTGAACTTGTTGAACTTATTTCTGCTTTCGAAGAAAAATTCAACGTATCTGCTGCTGCTGTAGCTGTAGCTGCAGGTCCTGCTGCTGCTGCTGCTGAAGAGCAATCAGAATTCAACGTTGAGTTGACTTCTTTCGGCGCGAACAAAGTAGCTGTGATTAAAGCAGTTCGTGAAATCACTGGTCTTGGCTTGAAAGAAGCTAAAGACATGGTTGAAGGCGCTCCTTCAGTTCTTAAAGAAGCAGTTTCTAAAGAAGAAGCTGAAGAACTTAAGAAAAAACTTGAAGAAACTGGTGCTACTATTACTATTAAGTAATGTTACCAGGGGGGGAATATTAATTTCACCCCAAAAATTGGCTGATGGCTCTTGGGTCATCAGCCTTTTTGCGTTACAATAATCGGCTCGATTTTTGTTTGCTTGGTGGAAAATCCATCAAATTAAAATAAAGAAAAGAATCAAACGCTTACCAATATTTTTCAAATTTAAAAATATTGGTAAGCGTTTCAATACCACTGAAAATTGCAGCATTTGTAAAAAGTGGTGGCCATATCGGC
>JAEUSO010000549.1 GCA_016788605.1 Candidatus Kapaibacterium sp.
TACTATACCAACAAAACTGGTAATGGCAACAGTGTGCTAGCCCGATACAAAAGAAGTGCTGATCCAAATGTTGCCGATACTGTAAGTGCAGAAATTTTATTTGCATTGGCGCAGCCTTATACGAATCATAATGGTGGCTGCCTGAAATTTGGTAATGACGGATATTTGTATCTTGCTCTTGGTGATGGTGGTGATGTTGGCGATCCGGGTAACAGAGCACAGAATATGAATATGTATTTTGGTAAAATTTTAAGGATAGATGTTTTACAGCCTGGAGCATATACCATTCCATCAACCAATCCTTTTTTTGGAGTTATGAATGTTAAGAATGAAATATGGGCAAGTGGATTCCGTAATCCATGGAAATTCAGTTTTGACAGACTTACACATGACATGTGGATTGGCGATGTAGGTCAGGATATATGGGAGGAAATAGATTTTCAACAGGCTAATTCAACAGGTGGCGAAAATTACGGATGGCGCTGCTACGAAGGTTTAGTTACTTACAATACAAGTGTAGGGTGCATAGGAAATTATATTTCACCTGTCCACGTATATAGCCATGCATCTACCGGTGGATGTTCTGTTACAGGCGGATTTGTATATCGTGGCACTGCCTACCCTGCTCTTTATGGATATTATTTCTTTGCCGATTTCTGTAATGGAACAATATATGCTTTAGACCCTAACAACGGCAATGCCGTTACCGTTGCAGGAACATTTCCCGGACGTGCATTCAGCACCTTTGGTGAAGATGATAATGGTGAATTGTATATTGCAGACTTAGTGAATCAGAAGGTGTATCAGGTT
>JAEUSO010000054.1 GCA_016788605.1 Candidatus Kapaibacterium sp.
TGCTTTGTTGCCGAGTTCTTCATGGAGAGCTAATCCCTTATCGTAATACTCCAAAGCACGGGAATAGTCCGAGAGATACAAATGCACAAGCCCGATGTTGCCGAGTGCTTTGGCTTGCAGTTCTTTGCTTTCTATGAGTTCGGCAAGAGTAAGGGCTAGTTCGGTATAAGGCAATGCATCTTGTGCCAAACCACGCCGCCAAAGCGATTCTGAGAGAGCAAGCAGTGTACGAGCGTGGAGTTCAACCTCTCCCAAACCCTCTCCGGTAGAGAGGGCTTTTACGTTGAGGAGTTCGCGTGCTTGGGTTTCGGCAAGGGCGTAGTCAGAGCCGCTCTGAATAAGAGCTTCGAATTCTTCGACTTTGGTTTTGAGTTCTTCGTAGGTCATTGTCTCAACTGTGATATGTTTGATTGTTTTGATTACTGTGATTGTTTTTGTGTTTGATATTTTTTCATTTAGGACAGCCACATAGGGCTGTCCCATAAATCCTAAAAATCATGGTGCAGACACTCTCTCCAAAAAATAGGTCTTCATCATTCCTTTACCCTTTATTTCCATTTCTCTGCGGTTCGTTGTCATTGTTTTTTTCAATCAATTCTTCTCTTTTTTCTTGATGCGGACGGCGGGCAATGCGTAGCCCGATGCAGCGGTATTGAATGCAGGCAGGTCGCGTTCTTTCACACGTGCATAGCGATCTAACTCGCGCTGAATAAGCGATTCGATACGTGCAACGGCGGCATAGGTTTGCTCGGTGGGGCGCGTATCCGCCGAGGCAACAGTGCTTGCCAAAGCAGCGAGTTTGTTGCCAAGTTTCATGGGATAGTTCAGCAGGTCTTGACCCGCCTTCGCTTTGGTCTGCACCAATGCTTCCTCAACCGATGTCAGCGTATCGTCCATGCGTTTTGCAAGTGCGCGGATGTCCTTTGTTTTTGTTGTGTCGCCCACGGCATCGGCAATACGACCGAGTACTGTATTAAGCTGTGTTTTCATATCGCGCAGCGCAATCACGGCATCGTGTGTTTCACTTACTTTTTTGTTGATGCGGGTGTGCAACTCGAACTGTGCGCGGAAGTCATCCGGCGGAATGTTCACGCTTGGGATAATGCGGAACGGCTGCTTTGCAATAACCGAATCGCCGAGTTTCAGCCGAACAGAATATGTACCCGGTACTGCACGCGGACCCGCAGTGCTTGCACCCCACATTACCACCGGTGATTCTGTTGCATTCGGGTAGCGCATATTCCACACAAAACGGTTGAAGCCGCTGTCGGCGGGTACTGCACCTGTGCTTCGCATCCGCTCTTGTTTGGGGTAGAATTTATTCTCCGATTTTACGGGTTCGCCTTTTGCATCCTTATTGGAACTGTATGCAATGATGAGTGAATCGCGTGCATCCAAAAACTCAAGAGTAATTGCTTTATCGGGACGTGTTCGCAAACTATAATGTACCATCACGCCATTGGGTGCATTCTCGCCGGTTTGCATTTGTGGCGATGACCATGAGCCACCTTCGATACGATAACTTGGGCGCGGCGTATAAAGTGTGATGTCGGCATCTGCTTTGACCTCTGCCATCTGCCGCAATGGTGAGATATCGTCAAGTATCCAGAACGAGCGTCCATGTGTGGCAAGGATTAGGTCATCATCTCGCTCATGAATAACCATGTCATGAATTGGTGTATGCGGCAGGTTCAATTGCAGCGGTTGCCAAATGCCGCCGTCGTTGAAGGAAACAAATACCCCTGTTTCTGTGCCGCAGTAAAGCAGTCCTTTGCGCTTCGTGTCTTCACGAATAACGCGCGTGTAGCTTGGAGCACTGATACCATTTGTTATCATCACCCACGTTTTACCAAAGTCGGTAGTGCGGAGCAGATATGGCTGTTGGTCGTCGGCTGATTTATAGCGTGTAGCCGCGATATATGCTGTCCCGGTATTGAAGCGACTTGCCTCGATAATACTGATAAGTGCGGGCTTGCCGCTATTCGGCAGATTCTTCGGCGTCACATTTGTCCATGAGCCGCCGCCGTTCGTCGAAAGATGCACAAGACCATCGTCACTTCCCGCCCAGAGAATGTTCTTATCAAGCGGCGATTCGGCAAAGGCAAAGATGGTGCAATGTGTTTCCACACCTGTATTGTCTTTGGTAATCATCCCTCCCGATGGTTGCTGTTTCGAAGAATCATTCGTCGTCAAGTCGGGCGAGATTTTCTCCCATGCATAACCGGCATTTGTTGTGCGGAATACATGATTGCCGCAAGCGTAGAGTGTTGATGAATCATGCTTCGAGAACACAATGGGAAACGTCCACTGAAAGCGATAGACGTGATTGGTTGCGCCACTGCCCACAACATTGTCAGGATAGACACTCACATCTTGGTCTTGTGTGGTAGTGCGGTTCAACTTCGAGAGGAAACCACCATAGTTTCCGCCGTAAATGATGGTCTCATCCTTGGGATCAATGGCTATATAACCCGACTCACCACCCGCAGCGACAAACCAGTCGCGTTCGTCAATAGACCAGCCCGTGGTGCGCGAAGCAATACCAACGGAAGAGTTATCCTGTTGGCAACCATACACTCGGTACGGAATGTGATTATCAGTCGTGACATGGTAAAACTGTGCTGTGGGGATGTCGAGTTGGGTGAAGCTGTCGCCGCCGGTATTGGTAACGGTTGCGCCACCATCATCGGCAAGAATAAAGCGTTCGGGGTCGGCGGGGTCAATCCACATATCATGGTGGTCGCCGTGCATTGTTCCGATTCCTTTAAAGCTTCGCCCGCCATCGGTGGATTTGTGGAAGCCCACATTGAGCGCATAGATAACATCGGGATTTTTGGGGTCGGCGGTGATATGCGAGAAATACCACGGGCGTTGGCGAATGGATTTTTCGTCGCAAGTTCGCTGCCACGTTTTGCCTGCATCGTCGCTGCGGAAGAGTCCGCCGTTTTCGTTTTCAATCATTGCCCACAGGCGGTTGCGCTGTGCGGGCGAGCAAGCGATACGTATTTTACCAATCATTCCCTTAGGCAATCCTGTATTGGTACTTATCTCTGTCCATGTATCGCCGCCATCGGTGGATTTGAACAAGCCGCATCCTTTACCTCCGCTTGACATTGAATACGCATTGCGGTATGCCTGCCAGAGTGCGGCATAGAGAATGCGCGGATTGTGCGGGTCGCGTTGAATATCAATCGCTCCGGTGCTGTCGCCCAATGTGCCGCTGCGCTTGAGAACGTTTTTCCATGTTGTGCCACCGTCGGTGGTTTTATAAATACCCCGTTCGCCGCCCGTACCGAAGATGCGCCCCATGCACGCAGCAAGAACCTCATCGGGATTAGCAGGGTGAATACTGATTTTGCCGATTGCGAACGATTCTTGCAAGCCCGCCCGCTTCCATGTTGCACCGGCATCGGTGGTTTTATACATCCCATCGCCGAAGGAGATATTGCCGCGAATATCACATTCACCTGTCCCTGCATAAAGAACATTTGCATCGCTTGGGGCAATGGCAATCGCACCAATGGACGACGCAACAAATGTGTTATCGCTTATGGGATTCCATGATTCACCGGCATCGGTGGTACGCCAGATGCCTCCACCCGTTGCACCAAAGTAATAGGTCTTGCGGTCGCCCGCCACACCTGTGCATGCAAGCGAACGTCCGCCACGAAACGGACCGATACAGCGGTACTTCATGCCGTCATATAAACGTGCGGGAACTTGGGCGGCAATGTGGATATGTGGGAAAAGCTGTGTATATAGTAGGATACT
This sequence comes from Candidatus Kapaibacterium sp., assembly GCA_016788605.1. Lineage (GTDB taxonomy): Bacteria > Bacteroidota > Ignavibacteria > Kapaibacteriales > NICIL-2 > JAEUSO01. The sequence continues at coordinate 3,772 of JAEUSO010000054.1, forward strand.
AAAAAAAACGAATCGGAGTGCTAACATTGGTAGTGCCGGTCTGTAATGAGTAAATACCGTGGCAAATGTACGACGAAGCGTATGTGTTTCGCTTTGGTCTGTCGCCGCTGTTGCCACTACATTCCGAGCTATGGTGAACCTGTCAAGCAGTTTATGTGTTGATGTCGGCTTTGGCGGTGCGGAGTGCATAACTAATTCACCATACTCCGTAAATTGCCGCCCTGAAATTCAATCACCAACCGATACTGCACTATGAACCGAGTGTTCCCACGTTCATTTGCCTACTTCCTCATTGCAATCATGACAATCTGTACTGCCGTTGCCACAGCCCAAAACACAGGCGGACGCGACAGCAGCGCGACGCAACCAACCGATAACGACCAACGTTGGGTACGCATGATGAGCGAGCCGGGCGCAAATTTCTTTGCCATCCGCGACGAGTTCAACCGCTATTGGGCGAACCGCGAACGCCAGAAGGGCGACGGCTGGAAAGCATTCAAACGGTGGGAGCATTTCTGGGAATTGCGCGTCATGCCCGACGGCTCGTTTCCTCCGGCGGCGTTGATACTCGACGCACTCAAACAAAAGCAATCGCTACACGACGCAGCCCGCGCCGACGCGATGCAACAAAAGAAGAAGACCAAGAACGGTAACACCCTGCAAACACCGCAAGCGAATTTCACGTTGATTGGTCCGGCGGCAACATTTCCAGCCAATGGCGGCGCAGGGCGCTTGAACGCGGTTGCATACCATCCCACAAATTCAAACATCATTTGGGTCGGCTCGCCGGGCGGCGGATTATGGCGCACAACCAATGGCGGCTCGTCGTGGACAACCAACACCGATCAGTTCACAACCTTGGGCGTAAGTGCTATTGCAATTGACCCGACCAACACCAATGTGATGTACATCGGTACAGGCGACCGCGACGCAAGCGACACCTACGGCGTGGGCGTGTTGAAATCCACCGACGGCGGCAACACATGGAACCCGACAGGATTTTCCTACACCATTCAGAACTTCGTCAGTTGCGCCAAACTTCTCATTCACCCGACCAACAACAATCTTATCATCCTAGCAGCGAGTAACGGTATTTGGCGCAGCAACAACGGCGGAACAAACTGGACGCAGGAGCAAACAGGTAACTTCAAAGACATGGTGTTTATGCCGGGCAGTTCATCGGTGATGTATGCTACCGCCGGCGGCGTGTTTTACCGTTCGCTGAATGCGGGCGACACATGGTCGGCAATCGGGATGGGATTCACCACAAGCGCAGTGAACCGCATCGCACTCGGCGTTACGCCGCATAATCCGCGCATCGTGTATGCACTCTGCTCAAACTCAAGCGGCAGCACGTTTTATGGAATGTACCGTAGCTTGGACAGCGGCTCGACGTGGACGCAACGCTCGAGCACGCCCAATATCCTGGGTGGTAACTCAACAGGTAACGACACACGCGGACAGGGATGGTACGACCTCTGTATGGCGGTCAATCCCAACGACTCGAATGATATCATCACCGGAGGCATCAACATGTGGCGCAGCACGAACGGCGGAACGAATTGGACGTGCCGCACAATGTGGTACACAGGTACATCCTTACCCTACGTTCACGCCGACCAGCACGACATGTCGTTCCGTCCGGGCACAAGCACACTGTTCGTCGGGCATGACGGCGGCTTATCGCGCAGCACTGATTTCGGCGCAACGTGGAGCGACCTCAGCAACGGTTTGCAGATTACGCAGTATTACCGCATGAGTCACTCAAGCAGCACATCGGGCTTTATGATGGGTGGCGCACAGGACAATGGTACAAGCCGGTTGCAATCGGGGTCGTGGGCGCAGATTTACGGCGGCGATGGTATGGATAATGCCATTGACCCGGGCAATCAGGCACTTATCTACGCATCATCGCAAAACGGAAACTTTGGTCGTTCAACCAACAGTGGCTCATCGTTCTCATCAATTACTCCAAGCGGTATGGGCGGCACAGGTTCGTGGATAACACCCATCACGCTATCGCCCGGCAATCCCGCTGTGGTCTGGCTTGGTTATACGTCGCTCTTCCGCTCTGTTGACAGAGGTGCAACGTGGACAACAATGGCGACGAACGTCCTGAGCGGCAGTAACGCAACCATTCTCCATGTATCACCATCGAATCCGAATATCGTGGTGATGGGATCGTCGAGCAGGTTGATGCGCTCGGTGAACGGCGGCACAACATTCACAAGCATTTACAGCGGACTGTCGTCGAGTTTGACCGAAGTTGTTTTTCATCCCACGCGCCCCGACACAATGGTCGCTGTGGCAAGCAACTGGACAAACGGCTCGAAAGTATTCCGCACATTCAACGGCGGCGCAACGTGGACGAACATCAGCGGCTCGCTGCCCAATGTTCCCGTGCAATGCGCCATCATGGACACAACAGCCGACGGCATCTACATCGGCACGGACATCGGCGTGTATTACCGCAACAGTTCGATGAGTGATTGGGTAGTATATGACGACGGCTTGCCGAATGTGCAGGTTCGTGATATGGAAATTTTTTATCCTACGAAGAAGCTCCGCGTTGCAACCTACGGGCGTGGTATTTGGGAAGGCAACCTGTATTCCATAACACCGATTGCAAACTTCACCGCATCGCGCACTGCCATTTGTGTTGGCGATACGCTCACACTGCGCGACCTTTCCTCGAATGCGGCAACACGCCTTTGGGCGATAGGTGGGGCAATACCCGCTGTGGATACATCGGCTACTGTTGTCGCCACCTTCAACACAGTCGGTACATACTCGGTGAAACTGACGGTAAGCAATCCGCAAGGAAGCGATTCATTGCTCCGTATAGATTATATCACGGTGCGCCCGCGCCCGAACGCCTCGTTCACATGGAATAAAACAACCGCCTGTGTGGGCGACAGCATCGTGCTTACAGGTCCCGCCTCGATGCGGAATTACCTGTGGTCCACCGGCGACACCACGCGCCGTCTTGTCCTGCGATTGCTTGGCACATCCAACATTACGCTCTCTGTTGTTGATACAAACGGTTGTTCCGCATCATCGGGTGTGCCACAGACATTTACCATGCGTCCTGCACCCGCAGTAACGATTGTCACCAATGGTGCAACAGCACTCTGCGAAGGTGAATCGCTTACACTCAGCACCGACCGACCGTTCAATTCGTACCTGTGGTCGAATAATGCAACAACGCAATCCATCACCGTCACGCAAGCCGGAACATACACTGTGCAGGCAACGGATTCCTCATCGTGCATCGCCACGGCGCAAATCACTATCACAGTCAGTTCACGCCCGACGGTAACGCTCTCGACGAACGGGCGGACGCTCTTTTGCGAAGGCGGCTCGGTGTTACTGCGTGCAACAACAACCGGCGGTGCATTGACTCACCGCTGGACGCGCGACACAACAGTCCTTGTGGGTGAAGAAGACGCTCTGCTGAATGCACAACTTCCGGGTGTGTACCGCGTCAGGGTTATCAACGAAGTCGGTTGCTCGCGCCTGTCGGATTCCATCGTCGTCGGTTGGTATCCCGCAGTGCCGCTTAGCGTAACTTCAAGCGGAAAGACCACACTCTGTCAGGGCGACAGCGTCACGCTCACCGCAAGCGCGGGCTTCAAGCTGTATGCGTGGAATACCGGTGCAACCACGCGCAGCATTACCGTAAAGACAAGCGGAACGTATTCCGTTTCCACGATTGACAGTAACGATTGCCAGCGCACGACATCGAACAATCCTATCACCGTTTCTGTATCCAACGCCGCGCCTCCTGTAATCCGCGCACAGCAAAACAAACTCAGCATCTGCGAAGGTGACTCCGTACTGCTTGAACCGACAGCCGCATTTGCGGGCTACACGTGGTCGAACGGCGCAACCTCGCGCAGCATTATGGTGAAAACGGAAGGTGCGTATTCACTGACCGGAAGAACGAACGACGGTTGTTCGCTTCGCTCGAATATCCTGAATGTGATTGTGCTTCCCGCACCGGCAAAGCCATCGCTCCGCCGCTCCGCCGACACGCTTATCACAACCGCAACGGGCGACATCCAATGGTACAAAGACGGCTCGCCGATTAGCGGCGCAACGCAACAACGCCACCTGATGAGGGAAACAGGCAGGTATAATGTTGTTGTGAAAAATGGATCAGGATGCACGGTGGCAAGCGACCCGCTCGACATCCTGAGCAGTGTGGCGGTTGAACAAAGCGCACCCGCTCCGCTCACGCTTGAACCGAACCCAGCATCCGAATCCGTTACCGTCCGCTTTGCCGCACACACCGACGACCACGCCCACCTTCGTATCCTGCTCTTCGACGCTTCGGGGCGCACGGTGTATCAATCGCAGGAACTTGGTGCAACCACAACGCACCGCATTCCGCTTACGGGTTTTGCAAGCGGCGCATACGTGGTGGTGCTGCGCGCGGGCGGCAGGACAATCGGCACAGCCAAACTGATAAAGGAATAACCGGAAAATCGCATACTGGCAACGGAATACACAGTACGGAAGGGGGCGGGAACAACCGCTTGCGCGTATCTTCGCGGCGCAGCATTGGCAGAGCGGCGCGTACAGCCCGCCTGCAACGCATCCGTACTGTGTGTCACCCACTTCAAAATCAGTTTCCCCAATGGATAAATTCGTTATCGAGGGCGGGCATCGCCTCAGCGGTAAAGTCGCCGTCGCCGGTTCAAAAAATTCCCTGCTCGCCTTGATTCCCGCCGTGCTTCTTGCACCCGGCATCTACCGTATTCACAACGCGCCCAACCTGCGCGATGTCTGGACGTTCTCGCGGCTCTTCGGCTCGATGGGCGTTCATGCCGAACTCAACAACAACGAACTTTTTCTCGACTCAACCACCATCACATCGTTCGAAGCGCCTTACGAACACGTGAAGAAAATGCGCGCCTCGATTTACGCGCTCGGTCCGCTTCTTGCGCGCCACGGTCAGGCAAAAATCTCGCTTCCCGGCGGCTGTGCATTCGGTCCGCGTCCGGTGGATTTGCACCTCAAGGGAATGGAACGCTTGGGCGCGGTGATTGAACTCGACGGCGGGTACATTAATGCAAAAGCCGAACGTCTGCACGGCGCAAAATTCAACTTCGATATCTCCTCGGTCGGCGCAACGGTGAACATGCTTCTTGCGGCATCGCTTGCCAAAGGAACAACCCTGCTCACCAATGCGGCTGTCGAACCTGAAGTAACCGCCCTTGCACGGATGCTCGTGAAGATGGGCGCAAAGATTGACGGCATCGGAACAACCACGCTTGAGATTGAAGGCGTGGACGACCTGAAGCCCGTTGATGAAACCAACATCCCCGACCGCATCGAAGCTGCAACACTGCTGATTGCCGCCGCCATGACGCGCGGAAAAATCACCATGACCAACGTGAACCCCTACCACATGACCAACGTACTCGCCAAATTAGAGGAAGTGGGCTGCACGATTGACGTAACGGGCGAGACCATCGAATTGGAAATGAACGACGCGCCGCAACCCGCCCACATCACCACCACGCCCTATCCCGGTTTCCCGACCGACGTGCAAGCGCAGTGGACGTCGCTCATGTGCCTTGCAAACGGCACATCCCGCACCACCGATACGATTTACACAACTCGCTTCGGCTACGTCCCCGAACTTGTACGCATGGGTGCGAGCATTGACATCGTAGATAACAGTGCAATCGTGCAAGGCGGCAAACCGCTCAAAGCGGCAACCGTCATGTCCAGCGACCTCCGTGCAAGCGCGTGCCTTGTTCTTGCCGCGCTCGTCGCCGAAGGCAAAACCGACGTACTTCGCATCTACCACCTTGACCGCGGCTACGAAAAATTAGAGCACCGCCTTACCGCCTTAGGCGCAAACATCAAGCGCGTCCACACCGAGGAATTTTAATCAAGCGGTGATTACCGGCACCGCCCCGTTCAGACGCGCCACGGCGCGTCTCACCACTACTACCCTCACCATGCCGGAAAGGGCAGTACGCCGTCGTCCAAGCGTTCTAGCGTTATGCTTCCAAAGAATACCCGTCGGCGGTATTCAAACCAATTGCTACGTTGCTAAAAAGATGTTAGTCCGGGCAGGTGCTATACCTGCCCCAAGAAAATATAGAGAAAGCAGAGCGGAATAACGCTGTCACGTGTAGCACGTGACAGGACGAAAGGAAAACTAATCTTCATATATGGCAAATCAAGTACTACACTCAATCCATCTTTATCATTTTGATAATAAGTATCATGTAATCCCAAGTAAGAATACATATGGTGGTATGTTTCTTGAATCACAGGATATTAGTGAGTACCAGAGTATTGAAGGCACAGCATCAGACCAAGATTTGGGAATGTTAGTATGTAACATGATGCACAAGCCAAACCCACTCATTGAAGATCCAGAGGATATAAATAAATGGGTATTGCACTCGCACAAATCAATGTTGAAGTATTTTGGTTTATCAAAACGATCGGAATTGGATGCACGGTTTGAACAGGTATTTGTCACTTTATGGAATACAGATAATGTTTATATAAAAGCAACTGAATTTATTAAGCCACGAGATTATTCAGCACTTCCGTTATCAAATGCAATAATCATAAAAAAAGAGCAACTGAATAACCATGAAGTGTTGGGACAACTTATACGAAAGGCGTTTTCCTTATGTAGAATAAAGCCACCCAAAAAGAAACGTGCAGCAAAGCAGTAGTTTAAGATTTTATTCCGGGCAAGTGCTACTCCTGCCCAAGAAAATATAGAGAAGGCAGAGTGGAATAACGCTGTCACGTGTAGCACGTGACAGGACGAAAGGAAAATCGCCCACCGCCGAGGGTATTCTTGTAGCTATAACGCCAAAACGCTTGAGCAGTGGCGGACTACCCTTTCCGGCAGAGGGCGGGTGGTGGTGAAACATAAGGTGCGGTGCCGTTTGCGAAGCAAGGAACACAAGAGAATTGAATTCACTATACTATTGTCCGATCCGCTTAGAACGGCGAGGTGGAAAAAGCGTAGTCGGCAAGCGGCTTGCGGGTGCGCGGTTCGATTTCACGTGTGCGGTTGTGTTCGCTGAGTGCGTCGGGGCTGCCGACATAGCCCATGGCAACAACGGCTGCTGTTTCGTACTGTTGCGGAATGCTGAACTGTTCACGCATTTGCTCCATGTTGTAGCCGCCCATCGGGTGTCCGTAAATACCCATTGCCGTGCCTTGCAGCAGCATTGTGGTCATTGCCGAGCCGGTGTCGTGCAGGGCAAGGCGGCTGGGTTTTCCTTCGGCATTCATCACCCGCGCAAGGCAGAGGACAAGAGCACCTGCGTTTTGCGCCCACGCTTGGTTGCTTGGATTCAACGCCGAGAGTATCATCCCGAATGTCTTGCTTCCGCGAAGCCCGTAGATAAACGCCCATGGCTGACCGTTGCCGCCGCTTGCCGCCCATGCCGCCGCTTCAAGAATGGTATTCATATCCGTCTCGCTGACGGGTGTTTCGGCAAACGAGCGGGGACTCCACCGCATGGCAAGAAGTTCGTGGATTGTATGAACGGTATGTGCACGTTTCAGGTCAATACCATCGGTAGTGGTTGTCAAGGTGATTGTCTCGGAACTCATATAGTTGATTCTCGGTGGTTATGTTACAGAATGATGCCGCACTGAATGTTCACGAAGCCATGCGGCACGGGGCGGATAACATCACGAAACTACGGAGCGTTCCGCAGTTCCTGTTGTGCGTATGTTTGCGCCGCATTTCTTAGGACATGCAAAGATTATTCACAACAGCAACCACGTACATGGGTACAAACGGACAGAGTACGGCAAGCCGTGCCACAGTAGCAGGCGTTTTGGTGACAATGGGAATCGTGTTCGGCGACATCGGCACATCGCCGCTTTACACGCTTGCCGCCATCATCGGCGATAAAATTATTCAGGAAGACATTGTGCTTGGCGCACTCTCGGCAGTGTTTTGGACGCTGACATTCCAGACAACAATCAAATACGTTATCATCACGCTCCGCGCCGACAACCGTGGCGAGGGCGGTATCTTTTCGCTGTATGCGCTGGTGCGCCGCGCCGACCGCCGTCTTGTGATTCCCGCCATTATCGGCGGTGCGTTCCTCCTTGCCGACGGTATTATAACGCCGCCGATTTCCGTATCATCTGCCATCGAGGGCTTGCAGATATATTACCCTGATCTGCAAACCGTACCGATTGTTATCGCCATTCTTGTCGTGCTGTTCACGTTCCAGCAATTCGGTACCGACAAAGTGGGCAGGTTCTTCGGTCCGGTGATGGTGCTGTGGTTCTCGTTCATTGGCGGTATCGGGCTTGTTGCAATGTTTGATAATCCGCATGTTGCCGCCGCGTTGAATCCCTACTATGCGTTCAACATGATTGCGAATATCAAGGGCGGCTTCTGGATATTAGGTGGGGTATTCCTTTGCACCACCGGTGCCGAGGCATTGTACTCCGATCTCGGTCACTGCGGGCGCAACAACATCCGCGTCAGTTGGGGATATGTGAAGGTGTGCCTGTTGCTTTCGTATGCAGGACAAAGTGCGTGGCTGTTGAACCATGTGGGAATGCCGCTTACGCAACGTCCGTTCTATGCCATTGTTCCCGAACCGATACTTCCGTTTGCCATCGGGCTTGCAACCCTTGCCACAATTATCGCATCACAAGCACTCATCAGCGGCTCGTACACGCTTATCAACGAGGCAATGCAAATGAACCTGTGGCTGAAAACCCGCGTGGTATTCCCTACCGATGTGCGCGGGCAGATTTACATTCCGCGCATCAACTGGGGCTTGATGGTGGGCTGTATCCTCATCGTACTCTACTTCCAGAAATCCGAGCACATGGAAGCCGCCTACGGACTTGCCATCACGCTGACCATGATTATGACCACGGTGCTGATGACGATGTACCTTGTGATGAAAAAGTTCAACCCGTTCCTGATAACGCTCCTTGCCTTCATCTTTATTGCGGTGGAACTCTCGTTCCTTATAGCCAACTCGATTAAAGTACACGAGGGCGGCTGGGTGAGTTTGCTGATTGGCGCACTGCTAACAGGAGTTATGTATGTCATTTACCGCTCCAAGCAAATCCGCAGCCGGCTTACCGAAATGGTTCCGCTCGACGTATTCGTACCGATGCTGGAAAAACTCAGCCACGACGAATCTATTCCCAAGTTCGCCACCCACCTTGTGTATCTTACCGCATCACCCAACCACCACGAGATTGAGCAACTTGCGATTGACTCCATCATCCGCCGCTCGCCCAAGCGCGCCGACATTTATTGGTTTGTGAATGTGAACACTGTGGACGAGCCGTTCCGTTCAAGCTACTCGGTGAAAATCCTTGACGCAAAAGGAAGCGAGGAACACGCCAAGGATGTGGATGTGGTGTTTGTGAAATTCAATCTCGGATTCCGCATCGAACCACGCCTGAACGTGATGTTCCGCACCGTAGTCGAGGAGATGGTGAAACGCGGCGAGATAGACATCGTCAGCCGTTACAACTCGCTTGCGCGTATCAATACCGCAGGCGATTTCCGCTTTGTCATCTTCAAGCGGTTTCTCTCGAACGACAACGAACTCCATGCCAACGAGAAACTGATTTTGGATGCATACTTTGTCATCAACCGCATGGCGATGTCGCACCAGGAATACTACGGCTTGGATACAAGCAACGTCTTGGTCGAGAACGTCCCGCTTTTGGTATCGCCACCGCCCAAACTCACCCTTGTGCGCGATGTGTAGTGTAAGTGTACAGCCCAAATGGAAAAGGAGAAGCGAACAGAACAACCGCGTAGTTACGAACAAACAAATACCCCAATCCCCATGAACAGAACCGAACACTTGGAAAACCTGCGCCGCGAAGCAATGCTGGGCGGCGGCGAAAAACGGATTGCCGACCAACACCGCAAAGGCAAACTCACCGCACGTGAGCGACTCGACATTCTCCTTGATGAAAACTCCTTCGAGGAGATGGATATGTTTGCGCGGCACCGCTCCAACCGCTTCGGGCTTGATGCCACGCGCCCGCTTGGCGACGGTGTTGTTACCGGAACCGGCACTATCAACGGACGCACGGTGTGTGTGTTCTCGCAGGACTTCACCGTGTTCGGCGGGTCGCTCTCGGAGGTTCACGCCGAGAAGATTTGCAAGGTGATGGACTTGGCGATGAAAATCGGCGCGCCGGTCATCGGGCTGAATGATTCGGGCGGTGCGCGAATCCAAGAGGGTGTGGTCTCGCTTGGCGGCTACGCCGATATTTTCCTTCGTAATACGATGGCAAGCGGTGTGATTCCGCAAATCAGCGTAATACTCGGTCCGTGCGCCGGAGGTGCCGTGTATTCGCCCGCGCTTACCGACTTCGTGTTTATGACCAAAGGAACATCGTACATGTTTGTTACCGGTCCCGACGTGGTAAAAACCGTAACGCACGAAGAAGTGACATTCGAAGAACTTGGCGGAGCGGAAACACACGCGGGTAAATCGGGTGTGGCGCACTTTGCCTGCGAGAACGAAGTGGAAACCCTGCTCAACGTCCGCAAGCTGATGACGTTTCTGCCGCAATCCAACCGCGAGGCGAAATCCCGCATCCCGACTAACGATGCGCCCGACCGCCAATG
>JAEUSO010000550.1 GCA_016788605.1 Candidatus Kapaibacterium sp.
TGCACCATTTATGTCTTCGCCTTTTCCTTCGGAAAAAGTGTCGTCAATTTTAAATACTTCTGTTCCTGAAATGTCCGAACTAAATGCTATTGCACCGTATCTTGCATAGTCATAAATTACATACTTTCCACTCGGTGTTGTCTGCTTGCTAAATCTGTAATACTCATATTTTTCAACTTGTTCAGAACAAGAGGCAAGCATTAGAGTTGCAATTGTCAACATGATAAATCTTTGCATTGTCGGTCTGTTAAAATTGGTGCTAACGGTTTGGCACTTATCGAAGAAGCGGAATTCGAAACACTAATCTTTCAACCCAGCACAAAGCTTGATACGAGGTAGAATGCTCAATTAACCACTGAACCCGCTTTTTTGCCAAACGCCTTTTATGTGCTGCCCTTCTTTGTCCTGTCGTGAGTTGTCCCGTCATTTTTTCCTAAAGAAAATTATTTGTTCAAGTCTTAATTTGGCTTGTTCTTCTGTGTATTCTGTCTTTGGTAGTTGTTCTATTGATTTATAGTTTCCAAAACGTAATTCTTTAACATTTGGTCCAGTCGAAAGTAAATTAAATTCATTGCAGTTATTGCACTGAATTATTGTCCAACTGTAGTCAGGAATGCCTTCTGCTTTTCTTGTAATGAATGTTTCAAGTTTTGAACTGCATTGAGTGCAGTCTTGAGATAATGTTTCAACAATTTTGTCTTTTCCCTTGAAAAATGAAGTCACTTTAAATAAAGTGTTAAGCACTTTTCCATAAAGCCAACTATTCAAATTGTCCTTGAAGTCCACCGAAAC
>JAEUSO010000551.1 GCA_016788605.1 Candidatus Kapaibacterium sp.
CGGCATAGTCTTCCGACATGATGTTATAGACCTCGTCCGAGCAGCAGCCCGAACCGCAGCAGGAGGACTGGTTGGATGCTTTGTCCTGTTCGGCGATCTCGGTGTATTGCGCTTTCACCAGTTTTTTGAGTTGATCGGCAGTTTCCATAGTGGTTGTTTTATATCGTATTATTACGATGAATTAGGGCAAATTTTTTTAGCAGCAACGGATATTGGTCAACGGCGTCTGCATCAGTTCAACCAGGCATTTTTTGGCCTTATCCCATTCGGCTTCGTCGATGCAGTAACAGGTGCGCACCCCTTCGATCTCGCCTTTGATGAGTCCGGCGTTCTTGAGTTCTTTCAGGTGTTGCGAAACCGTCGACTGGGAAAGCGGCAGCTCGTCCACGATATCCCCGCAGACACAGGCTTGCCGCTTCAACAGCAAACGCAGGATCGCCACCCGGGCAGGATGCCCCAGCGCTTTCGCGTATTTCGCGATGCGGTTCTCCAGCAGGGTGAATTCATCGATCTTGGCGAGGCCCATGGCGTTAACTATTGATCGCAATATTACGATTAATGAAGGTCGGTTGTCAAGGACTTTAACATACTTTTCGATGTAAGCCTGAAAACGAACCGGAAATTGCGTCTGGATCCCGAACTCCAAAAAGAAAATTCGAATGAACGAGATGGACCTAGCCTGACTCGGGGCTACGCTAACGGATGAAAAAGAAAAAGGAAGTCAAACTTGACTTCCTTTTATTCTGGCGGTCCGGACGGGACTCGAA
>JAEUSO010000552.1 GCA_016788605.1 Candidatus Kapaibacterium sp.
GTTCGACTCGCGCAACTCGAGGTAGGTGACGGTGGGCTCCGACGTCGCCATGCGGCCAGGGTAGGCAGGTGCGGCCACGGATCCCAGAGCGACCGCGGCGCCCCCGCGGCCCGAGCAGGCTGCACGCGCGCACCCCACGGGCTAGGATGGCGAAGCGTGAGAGGCCCAGGCGGCCGTTCCGCTGGGCTCCTCCGGGGGCGCGGCGGAGAGGAAAGTCCGGACTCCAGGGGTCGAGGTGGTTGTCAACGACAACCGGTCGTGAGGCCCGGGACAGTGCCACAGAAAACAAACCGCCGGCGTCCGACGGACGCAGGTAAGGGTGAAACGGTGCGGTAAGAGCGCACCGCGCCGCGGGTGACCGCGGTGGCAGGGCAAACCCCACCTGGAGAAAGACCAAATAGGGAAGGACGAGGTCGGCAACGGCCTCCGGCGCGACCCCCGCCGTGTGCCTTCCGGGTAGGTCGTTCGAGGCCGACCGCGAGGTCGGTCCCAGAGAAAGGGTCGCCACGCCTCCGCGAGGGGGCGGACAGGATCCGGCTTATCGGGCCTCTCACGCTTTTCGCCCGCGTCCGACGGTGGGTCGCGCAGGGCTCCACGCACGACCGACCCCCAAGATGTTGGGGTCCCGGATGTGGGAAGACTCTCCATCTTGACGCTTTTGGGGGCTGCCCTTAGCGTCAGCACCTTCCTCAGGGCGTGCGGATCGCACCCGAACGGCCCTGGGACCCCCGCCGGGGCCGCCACCCGGCCTCACCGTTTT
>JAEUSO010000553.1 GCA_016788605.1 Candidatus Kapaibacterium sp.
GTCCGATTGGTCGGATGTCCGAGTGGCTGGGAGCTGGTCTGCAAAACCCCGCCTGTACCAGTCGGGCAGGCATTTACACCCCCGCCTGACCGAAGTCATTCGGGCAGGGGTTCGAATCCTGGTAATTCATTAAGCATGCCCGGAGAAGAAATCATTTTCATTTACGTGCTGTCCAACTCCTTCAATGCTGAAAAATACGTGGGAATCTCTAAATCACCGGAGACACGATTAAAGCAACACAATTCTGGTACGAACAGATACACAAAAGCTTTTATCCCATGGACCATTATCTACCTTGAGTCCGCCGTTTCCTGGGAAGCGGCCAGGAAAAGGGAAAAATACCTGAAATCCGCGGCAGGCAAAAGATTCCTTGTCAAACAAATAAATTCTGATTAAATAACAAAATTTCGTAGTTTTGCACCCCCAACGGTCGGATGTCCGAGTGGCTAGGAGCTGGTCTGCAAAACCATTTACAGCGGTTCGAATCCGCTTCCGACCTCTAAATACTAAACAGCATTAAACGCCTCTGAACACCTCAGAGGCGTTTTTTGTTGATTTGACGCGGGCTACAGCACCTTCACAGTCCAGAGAGGTCCAAAAAGATTCGAACTTTAAACCCCTATTCCGTCCACTGTCCCGTCCACACTTTGGCACAATAGTGGATATGGTATTTATGTCATTATGGCAACATTTACTTTTTATCCCACACATCCGGAGGCTAAAACCTCTGCCATTCGGATACACATACGCTGGAACAAT
>JAEUSO010000554.1 GCA_016788605.1 Candidatus Kapaibacterium sp.
TCCGAATTCGTAGAGTTGCTATTGAGTCAGCCTATTAAAAGGAAAAGCATCTGGCTGAGTCTCTACACGGGTCTGGCAGGTGCATTGGCATTATCTTTTCTGGCGGGTGTAGGCATTCCGTTATTGCTATACGACCGGTCGGCTACGGGCATCACATTGCTCATCATGGGCATGTTCCTGTCCATCATCTTTGTTGCCATAGCCATGCTGGCATCGGTAGGCACAAGGGACAAGGCGCGTGGTATAGGCCTGTCTATCATGCTATGGCTCTACTTCGCGCTGGTGTTTGATGGCATTGTATTGTTCCTCCTGTTCCAGTTTGCCGACTACCCTATAGAAAAAGCCATGGTGGGGGTAAGCGCGCTGAACCCTGTGGACCTGGCACGCATCATGGTGCTGCTGAAGATGGATGTTTCGGCACTGATGGGATATACAGGCGCGATCTTCAAAGACTTCTTCGGAACACAACAAGGAATACTGGTATCTATGGTTGTTATGGCCATCTGGGCCACAGCGCCACTGCTGTTATCGTTGAGAAAATTTAACCGTAAAGATCTGTATCATGAAACAGGACATACAGGAACGGAAAGACATAGAACATCTGGTGAACGAGTTCTATGAAAAAGTGAAAAAAGACGACCTTCTATCGGGCTACTTCGCGCACGTCAACTGGGAGAAACATCTACCCCTGATGTATTCGTTCTGGGAAAACACATTGATGTTCACCGGTGGATATTTTGGCAATCCGTTGAAA
>JAEUSO010000555.1 GCA_016788605.1 Candidatus Kapaibacterium sp.
TGTTTGGACTGTCATTACCCTTGATTTTTACAAATTTGAAATTGCCGTCTCTACCTGCTCCTTTTGAAAATGTAATTTGTTGTCCTTTGAAAATTTTAAACCCGCAGGCTGTGTATAAGGTGTCATTTTCAAATTTCGGAAAGCCTTGAGCTAATAATAAGCTAGGTAAAAATGAAAGTAAAAATATTAAGGTCTTCATGTTTTATTCTGTTTATTCGCATTACCGCTAACGTCTTGGCGAAGAAGCGGATTTCGAAGTACTAAACTTTCAACCCAGCACAAAAGTTGATACGAGGTAGAATGTTCAATTGACCACTGAACCCGCTTTTTTGCCAAACGCCTGTTATGGGCTGGCTTTCCTTCCGTCATTAGTTTTTGCCCCATATTATTGGTTTAACTTCTTGCAATTTGTCTGCGTAAAAGTCGAGTCCTTCTTTTACTGTCTTAAAAAACTGTCCGCCCATTGGTTTGTCGTTGTAAGAAACATAAAACTTGCCAAAGGTATTTGGAATTTCGTCACTATACATTGTCGGTATGATATAAGTGTCAAGCGTCCAAGTTTCTTTAATGTCTTTGTCAACGCTAAACCTCAACCAATAGTGACTTGTGAACGGAAAATAATTTTCAAATGCTTTATGTCGTTTTGCTTCATTTAGCATTTCTAAATATCTATCATTCCATTCCGTCTGTTTCCAAAATTCTGTGTCATTAAAGAACATATTCTTAACTTTTGT
>JAEUSO010000556.1 GCA_016788605.1 Candidatus Kapaibacterium sp.
TTAATGGCTTTTACAGCATTGCTTACCACTTCATTATCCTTTACGGTAATAGCAGCCCTGCGGTTGTTGAGTTCTACTTTGTGCGATTTGATGCCGTTTACCTGTGCCAGTCCTTTATCAACTATTAAAGCACAATGTTCGCTCTCTACGTTTTCGAGCGGCAGGTAAATGATTTCATTATTTTGAATTGCCATAATCTGTTATTTTAATTCGCTTTACAAAGTTGGCGATTATAACAGCAATGGATGTTGTTTAAAATGACTTGGGGTAAGACCGGTTACTTTTTTAAACTGATTGCTCAAATACGCTACGCTTGAATAATTAAGTTGCAGCGCAATTTCGCTCAACGATAATTCATCATATACCAATAGTTCTTTTACTTTCTCAATTTTTTGGGCGATAAAATATTTTTCGATGGTGATGCCTTCTACTTCCGAAAACAGGTTAGATAGATAATTGTAATCGTGGTGCAGTTTATGGCTCAATACTTCGGAAAGATTAGACTTGTTATCATTGTCTTGATGATGTACCAAGTCAATAATGGTATTTTTTATCTGCTCAATGAGCCTGCTTTTTTTATCGTCAATTAATTCAAATCCGAAAGTTTGTAAATGATTATTGATGCTTTCTTTTTCTTTATCGGTGATTTCCCTTTCTAATTCCAATTCGCCCAATTTAATATTCTGCGGATGATAACCCAGCTTTTGCAATTCGTTTTCCACTACCAT
>JAEUSO010000557.1:0-443 GCA_016788605.1 Candidatus Kapaibacterium sp.
ACCTTTACTGTTATCTAACTGGGGTTATTTTTTTTAAAGATATAGGTATGTAGTAATATTATTCAAGTGAAAAACTACTTTTTTATTAGAAATAATCTGATAAAATAGCGGAAAATTTTAAGAAGTTTGAAAGACAGTTTGGCTGGGGCGGCAACCTCCTAAAAAGTAACGGAGGTGTATATTCGATTTAAGATATGCATATAGCAGTGTAGGCTGAATAATATACTTAGGTTGGATTAGTTTACTTACAAGTAAGCTAAGGACAAACGTCTGTTATATTGACCCGATTTTTTTTATAGCAAAACAAATCGATCAACGAATAAAAGGTACGCTAGGGATAACAGGCTGATAATTTCTTAGAGTTCCTATCGAAGAGATTGTTTGGCACCTCGATGTCGGCTCATCATATCCTGGTGGAGCATACGCTGCCAAGGGTTCGGCTG
>JAEUSO010000557.1:453-726 GCA_016788605.1 Candidatus Kapaibacterium sp.
TTAAAACGTCGTGAGACAGTTTGGTCCCTATCTACTGTACACTTTAAAAAAAAAATCAGGTTTACTTCAGTACGAGAGGACCGAGGACAACAAGCCAATTGTTATAAATTACTTAACACATTTAAGTAAGTTTAAAAGCTACGCTTGATAATGTAACCATACGTTAATATGGGAACTTTGTGATTTTTTTTTTTAAATAGGCCTGTTGACGAGAACAACAAAATGCGTGTCTGACGAACACTAAGAAACTAGAGGAGTCACTGAAGCATTATG
>JAEUSO010000558.1 GCA_016788605.1 Candidatus Kapaibacterium sp.
GTCCAACGGACGGGATGGGGCAAATCAGCCGTTTACTTCGTTGCCACCGTACTCCTTCGCGCCAGAAAATGCGGGCCAACATTGATCATTTCCCCGCTGCTTGCCTTGATGCGAAACCAGATTGACGCCGCTCGGCGAGCCGGCATCAATGCGCACACGATCAATTCGACGAACCTCAGTGATTGGAACGACGTCTATGACAATGTCCTGGACGGAAAAATCGATGCTCTCCTGGTGAGCCCCGAACGACTGACGCATCCAGATTTCCGAGACTACATCCTCCCAAAGCTCGCGCAAGCTACAGGGTTGCTCGTCATTGACGAGGCGCATTGCATCAGCGATTGGGGGCATGATTTCCGTCCGGACTACCGCCGCATGCGTATACTGCTTGAGCAACTCGCAGTTGGCGTGCCAGTCCTCGCAACGACAGCAACGGCAAATGCTCGCGTCACCGCGGATATAGCAGACCAACTCGGGGAGACACTTATTGTGAGGGGGCCACTAGGACGAAAATCGCTTCGTCTGTCTGTGGTCCAGCTACCTTCCTCCGCACACCGCCTCGGCTGGCTGGCCGACCATTTGGACGAGTTGCCTGGGTCAGGAATTGTGTATGCACTTACCGTGAGCGGATCTGAGCAGGCCGCCGATTTCCTCAAATCTCGAGGCCACAACGTCGTCGCGTACAGCTCGAAACTTGAGGCAAGTGAACGGGAAG
>JAEUSO010000559.1:0-402 GCA_016788605.1 Candidatus Kapaibacterium sp.
GCCCTGTCATTATCCACAGCCGAGAAGCCAACCGCGAAGCCATCGAAGTGGTGCGTGCGGCACAGGACGGACGACTGCGCGGCATTTTTCATTGTTTTTCCGGTACGCTCGACGAGGCGAAGGAAATGATCGCGCTCGGGTTCATGCTCGGTGTCGGCGGCTCACTCACCTACCCGAAATCAACCCTGCCGGAAGTGTTGCGCGAAGTGCCGCTGGAGCACATCGTACTGGAAACCGATTCGCCCTACCTGCCACCCGTGCCGCACCGGGGCAAACGCAACGAAAGTGCCTATATCCGTCTCGTGGCCGAAATGCTCTCTGAAGTAAAAGTGCTGCCGTTGGCGGAAATTGCCCGCAAGACCACGGAAAATGCCCGAAGGATGTTTGGAGGGGGGTGAGGTT
>JAEUSO010000559.1:427-708 GCA_016788605.1 Candidatus Kapaibacterium sp.
CAACCATCTAACCAGAAACCTTCCAACCAGAAACCTCGAAACTCAAAACTTATCAAAACGTTAAGCCGTTAAGCATCGGTTAAGGTTCTTGGCGGTATCGAAAGGGCGGTTTCCTTTGCCCCAAAAATATCATTGCTATGAAAAAAGTCACCTTGCTTTCCCTTTTCCTGCTCAACGGCCTGGTCCTCTCCGCGCAACTGTACGTGGAGGGCGTTTTGCTCGATGCCACCAATACCAGCGCCTACCTCGAAGCCACTCCGCTGCGCCGCAACGACGGCACC
>JAEUSO010000055.1 GCA_016788605.1 Candidatus Kapaibacterium sp.
GGCACAACCGATAGCTAAGAAATACACTCCAATTGATACGCGTATGTTGCGTATCCTAAGTCCGATGACATTTAAGGGGGGGAAAATAGGTACATCACGTTCAAGTAATGTACCTGCTGCCAACAGAACAACACGTAATGGAAGAACAGTGGAGGTCGTTCCGTTTGATGGGTCTGCATCAGGGGCAAAAGAAACTCCTAATGGTCAGCCAACAACAACTGAAGGCAATGGATCGCTATGCCAAAGCATACCGGTTACATTAACGGCTGGATTCAGTGAGCTAAATGTCTTAGACCCTAACTCAGTGGAAATTTGGACCGGGCGTATTATCCGTATTTCATCTATTGACGAAGGCGCGTATTCAGATTTTCGTGATAACAACAATGCAGTGCTGCCACGTAAGCCGATGGCGGTTGCCATTGTTGCCGCTGGTACATCGGAACGTACTGTGCGCGAGACATTACAACCAAATTTAATTACCCAAGGCGGCGTGATTGATGCCGTCAATAATAGAAAAAACCAATTTGGTCGTAGTGACTTTGGCAGCGACACATGGCTCTATGAGATGTATGATTACTCAAGTATGGAACAGTTCGCATTGGAAGCGGGACTTGGAATTACAGCCGTACCAATCA
Organism: Candidatus Kapaibacterium sp.; assembly: GCA_016788605.1. GTDB lineage: Bacteria > Bacteroidota > Ignavibacteria > Kapaibacteriales > NICIL-2 > JAEUSO01. The sequence goes on from JAEUSO010000055.1 coordinate 636, forward strand.
ATCTTGATGTGAGGGCTAGTGCGGGATTCAGTTCTTCGGTAAAGAAGAACAAAGTTGTACTGAAGTTTTTCAGAAAAGCGTATGATGTCAGGATAGATACTGATATCAATGAGCTTTTACAGACAGCAACAACATCGAATGATGCAGGTGTGATTGCAAGCGTTGGATATGGCTCATGGGGTATAGTGGAGATAGAATCCGATTCCTCTTTAACAGATATTCAAGCAGCGTTAGATGCGTCGTTTCAAGTTGACCCGACTACATCAGTAAATGCAAGATTGAACAGTCAAATGAAGAATGTTATTGCATCATTCTCAATTCGTGCAATCTTCAAGGGTGTATCAGGAAATCAATCTGTAATGAATGTTCGTAGTGTAGATGATTTGCGAAGGGTTCTTTCAAACAATGCTGAACAATACAGTGCTACGACACCTGTAGTCCCAGTATCATTTGTTGTTAAGTCGTTAGCAAACGGAGAAACAATGATGCTACGCACAACAATGACTTATACAAAGCGCGATTGTGTACCGCTCCCTGAAAAACCTAAGGATATGAAGATAAAAGTAAAAATGGTTGCCTTTACGTGCCCTAAAGTAAATGACGGGCTGACAGATGATGAAGATATATATGGGAAAATACGTGTAGATGCTACTGGTTCAGGCAATGCTCCAAAATTTGTTTGGGATAAGGGCATAAGAAGTTTAGTTCGTGTAAAAAAATCTGCAGTTCCATCAGAAGGTGGTGCGTACTCGCTTAATGGCGTAGCCGATGAATACGGGTTCACTATGCCTACCGACGAGCAATCTCTCTCGAACGGCGAACTATGGGTAACACTTGACATTAATGATGAAGAATGGGGAAATCCCGTTCCATACGAAGAGCGCATAGCAAAGCTCAAATTCAAAGATCTTTTTCAATCTATAAAAAGTAGCCAGTTTCGGCATGACAACTTCGATGCTGGGCAAAAACTCTTCTTTATCGAAACCAACGAAAAAGGAAATACTAATAAAATCAAATTGTGGTTTAGAGTTGTTGAGGATTAAGGAATCACAGTATCAATCCTTCCGCCCATAGTCAGGAAATACATCGAGAGTGTGCATCAACTCACAAGCCACACCTCATTTTTTAATCATTTAATATTGGAGAATTATCATGAACAAAATGTTCATTGCTATCGCTATGTCTGTTTGTATCGCAGTCAGTACGTCATTTGCTGATAAAAGTAGTGCAGTCAGAGCCATGATTGCTGGAAAAGTAGCGGCAGACAAAGTTAAATCACGGAACTGTTTTAGCTTGTTCAGGCAAGACGCAACAGGGCTGAATAAAACGAATGCTTATCTGCTTTCTTATTTGAGTTTGATGATTTATGCACAAAACTTAGATAGCGAAGTGGGTGAAACCGAACGTGCGCTCCAAGAAAGCCGCGAATTCTTTGAAACCAAGTTCAGGGAACGGACTGCCCACATGTTCGATGCACCCGTAATGAAGTTCATTGTGAAGACAAACTCACAACTATTGAACCCTGAGGCAATGTGCATTGCGACTTCTAAAGAAATCATTATCATCTTTAGGGGAACAGACCGCTTGGTAAATACCGACGAAGGACCGTTGGGTGACTTGACATATAGTTGGGGCGAGTGGATTTATACCGATGCAAATGTCCAACCGTTGCAATCGCCTAATGAAGGTATAGCCGGAAAACTTCATAAAGGGATGAAACAGAGTGTTGACTTGGTTGATGATGATATCGTAAGATTTATCAACAGTAATGGTGGTACTGCAAAACCAATTTGGATAACAGGTCACTCGCTTGGCGGTGCGGAGGCGCAGATACTGGCAGGTACGCTTAAGAAAAAAGGAATGAATGTAAAGGGAGTGTATGTCTATAACAGCCCTCATCCGGGCGATCCGAATTACGCTACTGCGTTAAACAATCTTATCGGTCGTGATAATATCCAACGCTTTGAGTATCTCGACGACCCGATTTGTATGCTTCCACCTCAAACAACCGCAACCCGCCTGCTCTCTGGTCTTCCAACGCCATCGGGTTCTCCTGTCGGTGGTTTCGGAAGGGCAGGGGTGCGAAATTTTTACTCTAAACTTGACGGCGCAAACTTTTTTGCCGCCCAACCGGAACGGCAAGAAGGGCAGCCCGATAGAAATAACTTAGGACGATCCGGGGCAATAAGTCCGCTTGCAATATGCTATCACAACCCTCACTGGATTTGTAATGCATCATACTTGGAATTATCGGAAGAAAATCGTGCTAAACTGCCCTCGCCACAAACATTGGATGCGTGCGAAGCATGTACGCCGTCTGCAAAAGAAACAGGAAGGACGGGAGTTGTAGTAGAGCAGAAAGTAGTGCAAGATGTAGTAGAAGCGGTTGGGGATGTTGTTGAAACAGTCAATTTCAATGTTGCAAACATCTTTAACAACTTTGCTGGTACCGCCATTGCCGAGGGGGATTATTATATCCGATGCAACAAAGGCAAAAAAGTATTGGATATAACCGGTGCTTGCATGAATGATGACGGATGTAATGCACTGCTTTGGGATAAGGGGAATGCAAAACCTAACCAGATATTCAAAGTAAAGAAAGAAGGTCTATCTTACCGAATTACACTGAAGTCCAATGGTAAATCACTTGAAGTTGATGGTAGTCAGCGTATGGACAATGGTGGCGATATACAAATTTGGGGTGGAAATTTTTTGAGTTTTGCTAATGCCAATCAGAAGTGGTTTTTCTATAAACTACCCAATAGTAGAAACGCATACTTACTCGTTAATGCGGCATCATTCAAAGTTCTTGATGCAGTGAACCGGGGGACAAATACGAATGGCGGAGGCGTGCAAGTATGGGAACCTCGGTCGAACGACCAGACGCAAGTGTGGATTATGGAACGGGCAAACTGATTTCTGAACTAAAGTATAGTATTCATCTATGAGTCAGTATTCTTTTATCAGAATGATTGTGCTTCTCGTACCATTTCTGATACAATATACACACGCCCAACAACCCCAAGCACTTGCCCCGGTGCTGATTGGTCCCTACGATGGCAGTGATGTGTCGGAAAACCATATTGTGTGGACGTGGTTCATGCAGCCGCAAGCCAGCAATAGCGAAGAGATAATCTGTGACTTGAAAGTCGTTGAAGTACTCGACGGACAAACTCCCGAAGAGGCGTTACGGCTGAACCCGTTGGTTATACTGAAAGAAGACCTGACAACATCCGCGTGGCAAACCAATTTTGCTGCGCGGAATTTTTTACCCGGTCATCGCTACGCATGGCGTGTGATTGCAAAGGTGCGTGATAAACTTACCCAGAAAGAATCCATAGTGAGTGAAAGCGAAATATGGACATATACATACAATACGGTTCAGCCCGATGTTGTGCCGCCGACAGATACAACCGCTCCTGCCGGTTCTGCGCCTCAAGCCGATGCAGATGCTCTGCAGAATAATTCGATAAAGGCACTTGAGTTCACCGGTCGTACCCGGTTGACTATGGAACACAACGATGCAATAGGTTTGCTGACGCAATCGCCAAAGAACGTGGCGAGATGGCAGGTAGAGCCAACGGTAAAGATTTTTGGTGTTCCGTTCGGATTGAATCTCTTGGTGACGAGCGAAGAAAACACACGGCAATCGGATGTGACTCGCGGGGCATTTGGTTCGCAGAATACAAAGCGAGGACTGAATGTAGTTTTAGAGCAGCAGGTTGAAGAAAAAATAGCGGAGTTGGAGCAGGCGCGTGATTCGGCGTCGGCAGATTCCCTCCGTGTATTTGCCGGCATGGATTCTGTTGCCATTGCAAGCCGTATCAGCGCATTGTATGAACTTGAGAATAAAGACCTCACAGAGAATATGGAGTTGTTGAAAGACCTTGGGCTGGCAACACCGGAGCAGGAAGTTATTGCGCAGTTCCCGGCGTTAGGATTCGGTAAGGTGGCACCGTCGTTCTCGCGCTTTATGTTCAACGGCGTTACTATGAACGGTGGAATGGCAGAGTATAATCCGGGTATGTTCTACGCCGCAGGTGCGCTTGGTAAAGTACAGCGAGAGTTTGATGTAAGCATAATTAGTAATGATGCGCTTCAGCGTGATTCGGCACTTCTGACTAATGTGCAACTGTTCAAGAATCTGTACTCGGCGCGTATCGGCTATGGTAGAAGAAATGGTAATCATATAACTGCATCTGTCCTCTATTCCGATGACGATGACCAAACTGTTGCAATCCAGAATGCAGTTCAGCGGGTAGTATTCGATACGACGGTAACAATCGTTCAAGTACCTGTTTTAACAAGCGGCGGAGATACCCTGCGCGACCCGGATGATTCCACCCGAGTTATCACACGCGATTCATCGGTACTCACTACATCATCACGTCAAAACCTTGCGCTGGCTCGACAGCAAAATACCGTCGTAGGTTTGGCTGCACATTATACATTCGATTCGCTGAACGTAACGCTTGATGGTGAAATGAATATCTCGTATTTCAAAGATGAGAAGAATAAGCTATGGAGCGATTCATCGGCACGGATAGGTGTTCGGAGCGCGCGGTTCTTCCGTGAGAATATCCGGCACTCGGAGTTTGAGCAAATTGATATGATGTATTCTGTACGCAGCGTATGGAATTTCTTAGAGAACGCAGGAAAACTCAGCGGCGGTTTGCGGTATATTGGCGGAGGGTATGTTACTGCCGGTGTGGCTGCACTGCGGAAAGATATATTTCGCGCCGATGCCGCATACTCACAGGCGTTTTATCAGCGGCAAATTCGTCTTCATGCCGCATATTCTTTTGAAGAATTCGGCTATAAACGTTCGTCGGTTTCCGATTCGTTGCTCTCGACAATTACAAGCATAAGCGGCGGTACGGATGTGCGTCTGCGGGGATTGCCTGTTTTGTCGTTCAACTACACGCGCCACGGACAGTCGTTCATCATGGAGCGTGATACCTCTGTTCCCGACCCAACGGACTCTACATTGACAGTGACGAAAAAAGTGAATGACAAGTCGCAGAATGTCATAGAACAGTTTGTTGTGTCTGCATCGCATCTCTATGGCGAGTCATGGCTTCGGATGTCGTCGTTTGCATCCTATATGCACCAAGCCGGCACAGTGCAACGCAGTATAGACGGCGGCAGGTTTGAAGATCAGGTAACATCACCGAATTCATTTACCTCGACGACTGTTCAAGTCAGTCAACGGTTCGGCTTCGGCTCTGCGGTGAATGCCGGTGCTTCCGCATCATACACCTCAACGGCATCGTCAAGCCGCGACTCTACATCTGTTTGGTCACTTGATTGTTCGGTAATTGTATTGCCTGTGCAGTGGCTTCCTGTAACAGTGGGATATGTGCGTACCCGTGATGAACACGACGGCGATGCAACAAACGCATTATATGTTACACTGAGCGCAACACCCTCCGAAGATGTGAACGTCACATTCCGTCTTGACAGCAGGGCATTTTCAAAAGACAATGCACCTGATATTGTTCCACCGGGATTTACCGGAACAACCGCCCGCCTTATTACCAATTACCGGTGGTGATATGGCATCGCAGTATATTGTGATATTCACATTTATGTACTACGCACATGAGAACCAAGAAACCGCTTCGTGAATTAGGTATTCCTGAACTTGAACGCCGGTTGATACGCTTAAAGCAAAGTAAGGAGAAGGTGGAAGTTCTCATTGCACTTGGTTCCTTGCTCAAACATATTGATACCCAGCGCGCTATAGCACTTACAATGCAAGGACTGGAGATTGCAACGCAGATTTCTTTTGTGTCAGGTATTGCCGATTGCTCGGCATATCTGGCAAACTATTATGATGCTTTAATCGGTAACACGGTCTTAGCATTGCACTATGCAGAAACTGCTTTAGGATTGTATTCTAAAAGCGATGATAAAAGAGGCATAGCGTGGATGCTAAAGGTATTAGGGAGTATTGCAGATGAGAACCGTGAGTTTGACAAGGCGGCAAAGTACTTTGGGGATTCTATGGAGATTTATAGAAATATTAATCTGCCGGAATATGAATCGACCATTCATACTTCATTAGGAAATATGTACTTGAATATGGGTGAATACGGTAAAGCGATTGATGAACATAACATAGCATTAAAAATTCACCAAGACAACAATGATGAAGAAGGTGTATCAATAGCTCTGAATAACATCGGTAATGTATATGACTGCATGGGAGAATCGGTAAAAGCAGTAGAAGTACACCTGAAAAGCATGAGTATTAAGGCAAGGCGAAATGATACGTACGGTCTCGCTGCTACGAATAATAATCTTGGCGGATTGTATTGGAAAATGGGGGATTATGAATCAGCGATACGGTACTTTCAGAAAAGTTATATGTTGAAAATCCAGTTAGGCAATGAGTTGGGTGCGGCTGATACAATGTCGAACATCGGTGGTACGCAAATCTATCTGAAACTCTATGAAGACGGACTTCATTCTTTTTATAGTGCGCTTGAAACCTATGAAAACCTGGGAAATACTCACAGAGTTGCTATGATGCATAATCACATCGGATCTGTACATGTACTTCTTGGGAACATTGAACAGGGATTTGCTCAACTGCAACAAGGATTAGAGATTCGAAAAGAGCTGAATGATATGTATGGTATAGCGTCATCCTATCATAATCTGGCTGAAAGTTATAGTATAATACAAGAGCATGATAAGGGTATTGATTACATCAGCAAAGCGATAGACGTAAGAAATACCTTAAATGCACACGATAGATTGCCGGAACACTACACACTTCTTGCCGATATACTGTTGAAAAGCCACAAGTATAACGAAGCAATAATTGCATGTCAGGAAGTATTGAAGTATACCCCTCAGATGTCCAGCTCAGAGCAGGAGGCAAAAGCTCATATGTTATTGTCAATCGCATACGAATATCTGGGTGATTTATCAAATGCGATTATTCATCTAAAAAAACATCAAGAGCTGAATAACCGTGTGTTCAACAGACAAGCTGCAATGAAATATCAAACACTACTCATAGAGTTTGATGTTGAATTGAATAAAAAAGAAGCGGAGATGAATAAACTCAAATCGGAACAATTAGCGAAAGAACTTACCATGAAGAACAATGAGCTCACAGCACTCGCATTGCACCTTGTGAATAAGAATGAGTTCCTTGTTGATCTGCGGGAGCAAATCACAGATAATATCGAGAATACAAATGATGTCGTGAAAAGTATTGCCAAGCGAATAAGCGAAAGCGAACATGATGAGAGTGACTGGCATCGGTTTGAACAGCAGTTCACTCAGGTACACCCTGATTTCAGCAAAAAATTGATGGAGCAGAGTGGCGGAACCCTCACAACCACCGAGTTAAAAATTTGCGCCCTTATTAAAACAGGACTTTCTTCCAAAGAAATTGCCAATATCATGTTTCTCTCGAAACGTACAGTGGAAAATCACCGATACAGTATTCATAGAAAGTTACAGTTGGGTGATGTGAAATTGGCTAACGCATTGATGAATACATAGAGTGCTTCAATGACTTGTTGTTCCGCTCCGGTATGCCGCCGCCTGTTGTAACATACACGGTCATCATAGCTGCGTGCAAAGCGCAGAGGCGCAATACTGCACAGGGGATAGGAACTACCGCATGTTCGGATTCTGAGACGATTATCCGAGTGTTCCGTGCTTCAGGAGTAAAGTGCCGGCTGTGGAATTGTTATGATGGGAAACGAATCAACGTGCAACTGTATTTTTCAATATCCATAATCAAAATCCAACCGTTCATCATAAAAATAGAATGTCGGTACACTCATACGTACACCGATTTGAATAGAGGAAAATAACTCGTGCCGCTCAGAAAGAGACGGCATAATGTTTAGTCCATATTCTACATACGGTTGCACTTCTGCAAACTGTGAGGCGATTGTATAGCGAAGAAAAATCGGAATAGTGTATGAGAGAGAATACTTTAAGGAAAAACACATTGAACAGTTCAGTATTCCGGCTTGTTCGGTTTGTGCTTTTCTGGCTTCTTGTGTGTACGTCACATTATCAACATATGGAATGTAGAATACAGAGTCTTGCTCTGCTAATACAATCGAGTTATTGATACTGCTCTTTACAATCATCCCAATATCAAGTGAAGCGCACATTCTTAATCTCTCAAGGATGTATGATGGTGCTCCGATAGAGAAGCACAATCCAACATTTAGAAATTCTGAGCTACTTGAGCGCATTGCTGAAATTGAGCGGATAGAAGAGTCAATCTTATTGACTGCATCCAGCGTTTGTTGTTGCTCGCCATATCCATACCGCCAAGACATAAAGCCCCCGAGTCCATACTCCCAATACCTGCCTGTTTTAAAACCATTTTTTGCTTTAGTCAATGACTCATATTCTCGTATATGGTTGATTAATGATATGTCGTGAATCAATGACAGCGATACGATTGAACGTGTATTGTTACCTAAGAATGGCAAGTTTTGAGAAGAATAGTTAAGGTTTCTACCTATACCGTAATCAATAGTATAATAACTCAAAATATCATCATCTGGTACTCCAGATGGATATGCAATCCCACTTGATTCGATAGGACCAAAAGCAAACACAGAATGCGAAAAGCAGCATACCATCGCAAACAACACCATGGATGATTTATGTAGCATCATGAACTCTCGCCTTCTTGAACAAAATCAACAAATAGAGACGGCAACCCGAACGAACAGATAGAGCAATGAGATTCCAAACATGGAGTTCAGCAGTATCCGTATGGGGCGTGGAGTCATTCCCTACTCCATCTGTTGGCGGAGTTCAGCGACTTTACTGTTATAGAATTCTGCTCGGTCGGGCTTGATGCGTGCAAGGTGCTGATATGCCTTCACCGCTTGGTCGTATGCGCCCTGCCGCTCATAAATGCTTGCCATTGTTTCGCTCATCATCACGGGTTCGTGGTGGTGGGGTATGCTTGCCTGTTGTTCGGATGCACTAAGTTCGGCGGGGGGGGGCGGTGCTTCGTTTATGGCGGGAATGCGAGCGCGTTCAAGCCGTGCGGCAAGTTCTTCCAGCGGACTGAGTTTGCGTGTGCCGCCCGATACGGAAGCCGAGGGTTCGCCCATTCTGCTGCGAAGCGATGCCTCGAGGTCGGGCAGCGGCATTGCACTCGACCCCATTGCAAACGGCGGCATCATAGGTTGCTGCATCCGCGAACCGCGAATAGCCGGAAACGGCGGTGGTTCGGCAATACGGTATGCCACACTGCTTTGCTTCCGTGATGCTTCGATACGCAGCGGAGTGTATTCCAAACCGGGTATTAAGCGCAGATTGCTGCTGCGGAGTGTCCGCATGGCACGCTCGTCAATCTTGGCGGTTTCTATCAGTCGCAGTTGTGGCTCGTGCTTTCGTAGCGGCGGTGCGGCGGGTACTGCTGCACTGACAATCTTTTCCGCCTCGAAGCCCGCTGCATGTTCCGAACCCTCGCCGTAGGAATTCATTACCTGTTCTTCGATGACATCGTGGGCAAGTTCGGTTGCGCCAAGCCAGTTTTCGTTGTCGTCGTCTATGTTCGAGAGTGCGTCGGTGAGCAATATGTCGGGCAGAATATCCCGCTGCGCTTCCGGTGTTTCCATCAGCCGCTCCGCTTCCACATCGTCGGCTTCATCCTTCAAAAACTCGCTATAGTCCGGCGCAATATCTTCATCATCGCCAATGTTCGAGAGAGCATCATCCAACAACTCGTCGAACGGCTCTTCAGACGGTATCTCGTTTGCGGTCGGTTCTGCCGCATTATCATCATTGAGCGGTTCTTGCGGTTCATCACTCTCAGCCGGTTCAACAACCTCAAGCGGTTCGATAACATTGTGCGGCTTGTTCATTTCAACCGGTTCAACAACCTCAAGCGGTTCGATAACATCGTGCGGTTCATCGCTCTCAACCGGTTCGACGGAAGTACCTGCCTCTTCTGATTCAACTGCAAGCGCATGTTCATCAACATCATCGGGCGGAGTATCATGCTGCTCAGGTGTCGGGGCTGTTAGCGGTACGGGTTCGTCGGGTTGTAATGGCGGTTCGTCGCTTTGTGCGGTTTGCACATGATGGACGTGGTGAAGCGGGTGGGTTGCGGCAAGCGGACGCAGGTCGTCGTCGAGCATCTTCAGGGCTTTGTTGAGCGGGAAGAGTTTAAGTCCGCGCTGCACGGTATGGAATGCCGATTCAATGTCGCTCATCTGCAAATACGCCCGTGCAAGAATTGCGTATGCCGTTTGGTAATCGGGATAAACGGTAAGACCTTGCTCGCAGAGTGTGACGGCTTCCCCCGCCTGACCGCTGCCAAGCAGGCGTTGTGCTTCCAAAGCGAAATTATACGATGCGGGCATTGCTGCGTCCTTGCGATGCGTTGGTGATTATGCGCCATATCCCTTACGGCGTGCCGCGAATATGATGTGGCGTTGGGTTCTGTGCAAATGGTGGCGGCTTACCGCCCGAACATTACAAATGTATTTCGTCGCGCATTATTCTTTATCCGGTGCTGTACTTTCCGGTGATAAGGTTTCTTCGGTTGGCAACGTGTCGGCTGATTGCTCTCCGGTAACCTGATTCTCTACCTCGCTTACTGTATCGCTTGCGGTTGAATCTCCCGTTGAATTGTCTGTTGATTCTTCTGTTGATTCTTCTGTTGAAGGTGATGAATCCGGCAGGATATATGAACCCTGTTTAAGCTGTGCGAACGTCGGGATTTTACTATTGACAAATAGGAGTGTGACGATGCCGCAACTGACGCATGAGTCGGCGATATTGAAAATCCACCATCGCGTGATGGTTGTGCCGAACAGCGTTACATCAGGAATATCCACATCAATGAAGTCCACAACATAGCCGTAGAAGAGCGGCATTTCGCCGTAGAATACGCCGTAGAACACGCGGTCAATCAGGTTGCCCACCGCGCCCGCAAGCAGAAGCATTATCCCGACCTGAACCCACATCGAAAACATGCGGAGGCGGTAGAGATACCAGCCAAGCCCAACCATAGCCACTACCGAGAACAAACTCAGGAATATCTTGCCCCATCCGAACTCGATGCCGAACGCCATGCCCGGATTTTCGACGAAGGTCAGGCGCACCGTGTCGCCGATGACATCAATAATCTGGTTGGGATACATGCCGGCGTGCGTATAGCCGAAAAGGGTGAATCCCTTCACAAGGACTTTCGTGGCTTGGTCAATCAGCACAAGGATAATTGCAATCCAAAAGAGCTTTTGTTCGCGGAGAATCTTCATTGGTGTCTGTTCTATGTCCGGTGGTTACGTGTTGGTGATTCGTCGGCTGCCCGTGTGGAGGGCATCGTTGAATCGGGACGCGAAGATACGACATGCAGGGCGGGCTGTTTGCCGTTGTGCTTAGTTCTGTTGTGCGCGCAGTTGTGTGATGAGTTCGGCAAAGTCGTTGTCGCTGAGGGTATAATGCTCGTTACAATATTGACAAACAAGTTCGTTGTGTCCGGCGGCGTGCATATTCTCCACCTCGGCAAGTCCGAGCGATACAAGGATGGACTTAAACCTATCGAGCGAGCAACGGCAGTAGAAGTCAATCGGCGTATTGTTCAGCACCTCCACATCTTGCGGGATAACCTGTTTGATAATCTCTTCCGCGCCATACCCGCTTGCGGCAAGTTCGCAAATATCGCCCACCTCGATAATCGAGTTCTGTACCGACATGATTTCGGCATCGGTTGCACCCGGCATTGCCTGTACAAGCAATCCTGTGGAATACTGTATTGCGCCATCGCCGTCCATGCGTACATCCAACCGTACCGCCGAAGGAATCTGCTCGGATTGCGTGAGGTAATAGGCGAGGTCGGTGGTGATATTTCCTTTGCGAAGTTCCACAAGACCGCTTACCGGTTCGAACTTTCCGTACAGAATTTTTGTCACGCGCATCATGCCGGCGCCAAGTGCATCGTCGAGCATGGCGGGCGCACGGTTTTTCTCAACATAGCCGCGCACTTCGCCCACTTGCAACGCCTCGGCGAATATCTTTTTATACACACCGTTTCCCATCGTTTCCACTATGATGCGCTCTTCGCCTTTAAGGAACGAGGAAAGCAGTGCCGCACCCGAAAGTGCGCGTGCCAGAAGTAATGCCGCCGCCGGTTCTGCGTTATGGCGGCGTGCGGCTTCCTGCGCTATGGCGGTGTTGAGCGTGACTGCCACACGGAATTTACCGTCGGTGGTAATGCCGCGTACTACGCGGTCGCGGTGTTGATAGAGTTTTTTGAGTTCGCGTTCTGTCATAGTGTGATGCTTATTGTCAGGGTGTCGAAAATACGCTGTCTGCCCGTTCGGACGCGGCAGGAACGGATGAACACGGGGCGTATTGCATACATGCGGCGGCGGCGGATATGCAGGAACTGGCGGACGGAAAAGAGAAGAACGGAGATTGGAATCCCATTGTATCTTTGCGTCCCGCAGCCGAAAAACCGCTGTGGAACAGTACATCGAATCACCAGATAAACACACAACGTTATGCGATTCTTCACATTACTCTCCGGCGTGGCGTTTATGCTTGCCACCTTTGGTGCAACTGCATACGCGCAACAAGGCGGCGGCAACAATGATAATCTCGGCGAGATTACCTTTGAAGAACTGAAAGACAAAGAAAGCGGATCGAATTACTTTGCTGCGGGCGGTGGTTTTGTGGGGCAGTTCGCGCTGCTTAATACCAACAAAATCAACGACGCGCTGAAAACATACGGCGTTCCCGGCTTTGCAACCGGCTCGTTCTCATCCCCGTTGTTCCTTAGCGGCGGCGAGGGCTTTGTGGCGGTGAATCTTATCAAAAATCTCCGCGTCGGTTTTACCGGTATGGCGGGTACGCAAACAGTGACGAAGGATACGCTCGGCTCGAAGTCCAACACCGACCTGACCTTGAGTTTGAACGGATTGAACATTGACTATGCTATCCCTGTGTTTCGTGGATTTACCATTCTGCCCGGTTTGCAAACCGGCTGGGGCATGTTGCGGATTGAGAATTATGGCGGACGCGACACAAGTTCATGGACAACAGGCAGTGATATCCCTATGAAGCGCATCGAGGCATCGCATATTTACGTGCAGCCGCACCTGAACTTGGAATACTCGCTTACCAAACTCACGATGCTCCGTCTTAGCGCATCCTACAACGCAACGTTTATGGGTACATGGCGCGAGAACAGGACAAGCACCATCAGCGGCGTACCAAGCGACCTGACCGGCAACGGTCTCGCAATCGGCTTTGGCGTATTCGTCGGATTATTCAACAATGACTAAATTGCACAACCATACGTTGGTGCGGTATAGTTCGGGATCTTAGCTCAACGGTTAGAGCAGCGGACTCATAATCCGTTGGTTGGGGGTTCAAATCCCTCAGGTCCCACACTTCTTAAAGAAAACGCCCGTCGCAGAAATGTGACGGGCGTTTTTTGCGTGATAGTATTCGGGAATGCAATACATGCAGTCAATTAATCCGCTACTTCTTCACCACCACAAACTTTCCAGTCCGCGTAACGTCGTTCCACGTGATGGTGTAAATGTACACGCCGCTTGAAAGGTTGTTGGTTGTCGGGAAATACCGCACAGCACGCACATTAGAACTCGATGCTCCGCCGCCGGTTCTAACCGCCTCTACCA
>JAEUSO010000560.1 GCA_016788605.1 Candidatus Kapaibacterium sp.
GCTGGAAATAAACAGTGTGCGGTTGATCTGTTTTCATGAAGACGAATATGAGCAATGGTATCTTGATGCGGATTGTACCATTCCGTTTGAGCAATCTCTTACGGAATCATCTGAGGGAGTTCGTACTTTACTACACAATACTGTCTCAGTTTCAGCAGAGAAGGTTGTGAGTGCAGTGCTATCATTTCAAAAAAACAAGCCGAGCATATTCGCACAATGGCAGGCAATAACAAAAAATTCATCAGGGCTTTTAGGGCTTATACCAATGATATTCAAGAATCATCAATGGAAACATCACGTTACCGTGTCTTTCCATCAAACATTAGGACTTGTCATAAATGAAAAAGCATCATAACTTGCGGTTTGTTTCCCGCACACGCGGGGATGAACCGTTAGTAATCGTTATTCTGATATTGATCTCCCTGCTAAATCGGTGGGGAGATTTTTCTCATAAAAAAATTGTTTGCGGTTGTTGAGAAAAAAATCATATTAAGAAAAACTAAGTTAGTTATCGTCTTTCTAATTTATATGAAAAAATTTAATATCATTCATGAGCCATTTATTAAAGTTCGATTTTTAGATAACACCAAGGTAAGACTGAGTTTAAGAGACATTATTTTGGAATCGTATCGCATCTCTGAAATTGTGTCCGATTCAGTGACAGAAGCCGCCGCCATACGCAGGTTCTTGTTAGCACTCTTTATTCGT
>JAEUSO010000561.1 GCA_016788605.1 Candidatus Kapaibacterium sp.
CTCAATTCATTTTATTTTAGAGACCCAATTTATTATTTTGATTTAGTGAAGCAGCTATCAACTGAATATGAAAAACAATTTGGACGGAAGAACATTAGCTATGAGAAACTTAATGACTTTCTTTTAAAATCAAAACTGAATAAACAACTTGACAACTTTGTAAGCCCACTAGACAAGAAGATTAAGCGTTATAGTATTGAAAAATTCCACTTAACGGACAAAAAATATTTTGGAGAATACTTGCCAAATGTTGACCTGGCACAATATCCAGAATTTGCAATTAATGGGATGGGACTGTACATTCAACTGGAAACGAAAAGACAAAATGTAGATAATGCCAGCCACTAACAGCACCTACCCAAAAGGCGGGGTTTCGTGTTCCAATCAAGTTTTGTGGTAAAAGTCCCGCCCTTCGGGTAGCTGCAAAACGTTGTATGCGGTTGATTCTGTTCACCGGTACTTAAAACTGCGAAAGAATGGCCTTTTTGAATTGGTTAAACAGGTTGAATTCAAAGCCGGGAAGCCTCAGATTATATTCCCTATAAAAAAAGATTAAAGGCTTGCTGCATTGGCCTCAGCGCTCCGCAGATCAATCACTTTAAGCTGCAAAGTAGTGTTGCCCTGAAATTCATTTTCGTCGATGGTGAAGACCAGGTCGAAGGGTTGCCCGCTTTGCAGTAACGGAAAATGATGGGCCAGGTTGAATCC
>JAEUSO010000562.1 GCA_016788605.1 Candidatus Kapaibacterium sp.
GGAGGCCTTTTATCAGCAGCGAGAGGCTTTTTTTTTGTACGGAATATAGCTGTAATTCCCCGCCCATGTATCTCGCTCCAAACAGTCGCGGAAAAAGTTTTGAGTTGCCTGAGAAAATATCTTTTTAAGAATACGGCACAACAAAGACCTTCAATTTCTATTTTCGCAGCAAATAAAAAATTATGAAAGAACAGGTACAGGCTGCATGGGCCAATCGTGAACTGCTGAAAGAGGCTGCATACACCGATGCGGTACATGCCACCATAGAGGCAGTGGATAAGGGACAGTTGCGGGTAGCCGAACCTGCAGATGGAGGCTGGCAGGTAAATGAATGGGTGAAGCAGGCCATCCTCCTGTATTTCGGTATTCAGCAGATGCAGACCTGGGAGCTGGCCCCGTTTGAGTTTTACGATAAAATGCTGCTTAAAAAGAACTATAAAGAACTGGGTGTACGGGCCGTGCCGCATGCCGTGGCCCGCTATGGGGCTTACCTGGCAAAGAACGTGGTGCTGATGCCAAGCTATGTAAATATCGGCGCCTATGTGGATGAAGGCACGATGGTGGATACATGGGCCACAGTGGGCAGTTGTGCGCAGATAGGCAAAGGGGTGCACCTGAGTGGTGGTGTGGGTATCGGAGGCGTGCTGGAGCCGCTTCAGGCCAGTCCGGTGATAGTGGAGGATGGTTGCTT
>JAEUSO010000563.1 GCA_016788605.1 Candidatus Kapaibacterium sp.
TTCTTTGTTCGTCTGGCGGCGGCCATAAAATTTTATTGTCAGCTAATTTACTTTTTTGTAACTATGTTCAGCAATTCAATACACGATTTATGAAAAAATTATTGTTGACGCTGTTAAGTGTCACTTTCTTATCCTTCAACACATTTGCCAAGAAACCAACTACCGTAGTAATAGAGACCGAATACGGTAAAATAGAGATGATACTTTATGATAATACCCCGAAGCATAAGGAGAATTTCATAAAGCTCTGCAAAGAACATACCCTTGATGGAACGCTGTTTCACCGGGTGATACCCGAGTTCATGATACAAGGCGGCGACCCCAACTCGAAGAATGCAAAGCCCGGCGAAATGCTGGGCAACGGCGACCTGGGCTACAAGGTGGACGCTGAGATAAACGACGAAAACTATCATAAGTACGGCGCGCTGGCCGCCGCCCGCGATAACGACCCCACAAAGGCGTCTTCCGCGTGCCAGTTTTATATAGTGGTGGGCAAAAAATTTGACGAAACGGCCCTCCAGAACATTGCCAACCGCACCGGCAAAAAGTACACCGACGAGCAAAAGGCCATGTACAAAACAAAAGGCGGCACCCCTCACCTGGATAACAACTACACCGTATACGGAGAAGTAACCAAGGGCATGGACATTGTAGAAAAGATAGTGAAAGAGCCGCGCGATAA
>JAEUSO010000564.1 GCA_016788605.1 Candidatus Kapaibacterium sp.
CATCAAGAGGGGACCGATAATCCAGTTAAGCAGCAGCGAAACACTCAGCACTTTTACATTCCGGAATACCTTACCCATCAGTTCATATTTCACCCTGGCCAAAGGCGGATACATCATCACAATTAAACCAATGGCAATCGGGATGTTGGTAGTACCCGAAGAAAACTGATTAATAAAATGCGGTGCAGATGGAAAAAAATATCCGATGGCAACGCCTGCTGCCATAGCAAGGAAAATCCAGAGGGTGAGATAACGGTCAAGAAAGCTTAATTGTTTTTTCTCAGCGGGAGCGCAATGTTCCATAGTTATTTCAGATAATGTTTACAGAAATCTTCAGCATACTCTTTTATCATCTCCCTTGTCCTTCTGAACTGAAGCGTGATTTCTTCTTCAGTTCCTTTGGCTTTGGCAGGGTCGGGAAAGTTGTGATGGAGTTTTACTGCCGTTGATGGAAATACCGGGCAAACCTCATTGGCATGATCACAAACGGTAATGATATAATCGAACGGAATGGCAGCAAAATCATTCACATGGTTTGAGGTGTGATGCGATATATCAATCCCGTCTTCGTTCATGCTGGCTACAGCCCGGGGATTAAGACCGTGAACTTCAACACCTGCACTGTAAATCCTGGCCTTATCTCCGGCAAATTTTTTCAGATAGCCTTCCATCATCTGGCTG
>JAEUSO010000565.1 GCA_016788605.1 Candidatus Kapaibacterium sp.
GCCGTCGGAAATCATGTTCGACATCGTGACCTGTTCCCCGCACACGCGGGGATGAACCGTACGCGGCGCAAATGGATGCCGCCGCTGCCTCCTGTTCCCCGCACACGCGGGGATGAACCGACCTGATCGACGCAGCGAGGGCACGCGGCCCACTGTTCCCCGCACACGCGGGGATGAACCGATGGGATGCCGACAGATAGATGGTATTGTTCTCTGTTCCCCGCACACGCGGGGATGAACCGGCCGTCATTCCGTCGCCGTCCACTGGCAAGCTCTGTTCCCCGCACACGCGGGGATGAACCGGTGCCCGGCACCCTGTCGGTGATCCTGACCACCTGTTCCCCGCACACGCGGGGATGAACCGGTCTCCGACAAGGTTGCCCGCGCCGAAAACACCTGTTCCCCGCACACGCGGGGATGAACCGCTGGGTGCCATCAGGCATGCGCAGGTATCGACCTGTTCCCCGCACACGCGGGGATGAACCGTATCGGCGGGTGCATGAGATTTTGAGGAGAGGCTGTTCCCCGCACACGCGGGGATGAACCGCGGCGCATGGGCGGCAACCTCGGGCTGGTGATCTGTTCCCCGCACACGCGGGGATGAACCGGCGGGACCGCCTCAACGACCAACACCACGCTCCTGTTCCCCGCACACGCGGGGATGAACCGCCGCAGT
>JAEUSO010000566.1 GCA_016788605.1 Candidatus Kapaibacterium sp.
AAAAGCCTCCGACGCTTTGCCGTGATGACTTTCGGAAATATTATTACTCATCTGGGATGTATGAGGATTATCTGGATGAGTGGGATGGAAGAAAAATCGTAATGTATGGCAGAATCCCAGTAATCATCTGCATCCCAAACAATCTCAGTTCAGTCCGTTGATATAACAGACGATATTTTTTTATCCTATTCTTTTGCTCATGCTCTTACGCATCATCACCGTACTTATTCTCGCAAGTGCTTTTGTTGTCGATGTCTCCGCACAACAAAAAGCTGCCACAAGCGCACTCAAGCTCCCCCGCGTGAAATACAACGGCGGCGGCGACTGGTACAACGACCCTTCGGCGGAAGTAAATCTTCTGCGCTATTTTCAAGCAAAAACCGGTACCGAAGCTGTTCCCACCTTTGAATCGGTAGATTTATCGTCGGATAATATTTTCCTCTACCCGATTCTGTTTTTGACCGGGCACGGCACGGTGAATTTTTCTGACCGCGAGGCACGGAATCTGCGGGCATACCTGCAAAATGGCGGCTTCCTCTACATTGACGATGATTACGGTTTGGACGCTTCGATTCGCAAAGAAATGCTCAAGATTTTTCCCGAACAAAAATTTGTGGAATTGCCGTTCTCGCACGGTCTTTACTCCTCGTTTTACAAATTCCCCAACGGCG
>JAEUSO010000567.1 GCA_016788605.1 Candidatus Kapaibacterium sp.
CCGAATATAGAGGGCATTGCGCGTGACCAGTGGCGGCAATACCAGACCACTGTTGACGACATTGAGCGCCAGACCGGATATGACTTTCTGACAGCAGTGCCGGAAAAAATTCAGAAGGCTATCGAAAGCCGTAAAGCTGAATCGCTGGCACTCGCAAAATAGTACCGTGAATTCAAGCGCAAGCGGTCGGACTATTTTTCAGTATTTGGAGGTTATTCAAAATTCTCTTATATTTGCAATCCCTTTACTACCAAAGTCCGACAAAAATCGGCTCACGGAAGGTTCGCATAATGGTATTGCAGCAGTCT
The DNA here is from genome assembly GCA_016788605.1 of Candidatus Kapaibacterium sp. Lineage (GTDB taxonomy): Bacteria > Bacteroidota > Ignavibacteria > Kapaibacteriales > NICIL-2 > JAEUSO01. The sequence continues at coordinate 309 of JAEUSO010000567.1, forward strand.
TGAAAACTGCCGAGCGCAAGCTCATGAGAGTTCGAGTCCCTCACCTTCCGCCATCATTTTTCCAAACCCGCACCATCACTGGCTTGCGGGTTTTGCTTTCTACGGCAACTGCGTTGCTTAGCACTATGCTGTTCGGTATAAAAGCAAAAGCCACTAGGCGAGCAACAATGCTCGTTAGTGGCTTTTGAATAAAATTGTCGTGAAAATGCGATAAGCCGAATTCTGTCTTTTGCGCCGCCTTTTGAACTGGGAAGCGAGGGCGCAAGAGGTGATTATTTATCTGGGAAGCGTATTACTACGCTCCTCGTGCAGCCTACCCGAATGAAGCGAAGGAGCATATTACATCTCACTTCTG
>JAEUSO010000568.1:0-396 GCA_016788605.1 Candidatus Kapaibacterium sp.
GGGGGAAAAATATTTTTTTTAAATATATTTACTACAAATGCAGTTATGGAAAGAATAATTAGGGTATAAATTCCTATTCTATGTTCTGGTGAAAAAATTGCACTGTCCGTACAGCAGTCATTTTTGTAAGGCAAGTCCATAAATGAAAGAAACAATGTTGGTACGATAACAACAGTCCAAATTTGTATTACAGTCCATAATTTGTTTCTTGTTAAAACTCCTCCATTTGTCAAATAGGCAATAAAATTTACCAAAACGAAAATGGCTGAAATTATTGTCAATAAAATTGGTGTTAAAACTACTGTCATTGTTGGGCTGTCTTAAATGGCATACAACGCGCGGCTTGGCGAAGGGCGTGATTTTTACCACAAAACTTGATTTGAAAAACTAATGTTT
>JAEUSO010000568.1:406-660 GCA_016788605.1 Candidatus Kapaibacterium sp.
GAACACGAAACCCCGCCTTTTGGGTAGCTGCTGTTAGCACCAGTTATTCTATTCTTCTGTCCGTTCATTCTCTATAATTTCTGCTACAAATATTCCGCTTTTGTCTTTGTAAATTTCTACTAAAAGATTTGCTCCGCCTTCTTGATATGTCCGCTTTATTTTGAGCAAATATTTGTCGCCTTGCTTGTCAATGCTTAAAATTTCGTCATTTGCTCCATCGTCATCTTTAAGTTCAAAGTAAGGATAATTGTCTT
>JAEUSO010000569.1 GCA_016788605.1 Candidatus Kapaibacterium sp.
CGCCTCTTAGAGCCAAGGCATTCACAAGATGCCCTTATTAACGCTTGAATCGAAAATCGTGTACAGAGATAAATCCGCACGACGATTTGAACTTCGTCAACAAAGTTGCTTTATTTTGCAATATCGTACAGCCGGACGGCAAAGCCCGACTATAGATTTGCGGCTAGTTGTTTAATTACGGTGTCGTTAACCTATTCACAATGTCCAATAACCTTGCGGCCGAAGCCGCTGATCGACAAGAAGCCGATCCTCTAAACGTTGCCGTTTAGAAAATCAAAACTCTTACTGTATCCTGCTGTCTTTTCTGTGGTTCCACCAAGTGAATGGTGGAGGTGAACGGGATCGAACCGATGACCTCCTGAATGCAAATCAGGCGCTCTCCCAGCTGAGCTACACCCCCATATTCATTCAGTAGTCATCGTCGCCGTTTTGAAAAGTGGTGGGCCTGGAAAGACTTGAACTTTCGACCTCACGCTTATCAAGCGCGTGCTCTAACCAACTGAGCTACAAGCCCCTGGTGAACAAATGTCCCAAGTCCTTAGTAGCAGGATACGAGAAGAGATACGAAGACAGCGGTCTACCTTGCGCTATCACGCGCGAGACCGTCTAGAACGTTCTTAGAAAGGAGGTGATCCAGCCGCAGGTTCCCCTACG
>JAEUSO010000056.1 GCA_016788605.1 Candidatus Kapaibacterium sp.
ATCACATACCGGAAACGGATGATATAGAAGAGGACGGGATTGATTATGCTGCAATGCTCGAACGATAAAAACAACCCGCCGTTGATAAAGAGAAGCCCGATGACAAACACGATGTAATGAACCACCACCGCCCACACCAACGACTGCTTGCGAAGTTCAAACACAAACTCATCTTCCACCTTCTCGCGGGTGAAGGCAATCACCAATGCCGATGCAATGCCAAGAACACCCATCAGTTCCATAAACAGTTCTTGTTTTTCCACCTCGAACGTGGTGACATTATCAATCATACTTCCCCTATCAGTCAATCCGGGCAATGGAATGATAATTTCAAAACCGGAGCGTTGTTGGTATTCAGCCACACCAGTGAACGGTATATAGTAGAGCATGGAGAGTAGTAGCACGATGACTGCATACGGCAGGTAACGGCGCGAGAGCAAATACTTGGGAGACATAGACACCTCAATAGTTGGTACAAAGAATTTGTTACGGGAATCAACCCGATGCAACTTACAAAGGTGCAGGAAGTAATGTAAAGTACATTTTACAAAATGTAAAGTATTTAATCCATAGTAAATGAGTCCGTTCATCGGTTATTCAACGGTGCATTCATCCGTCCAGGCATATGCCACACCTGACCTTCTGAATTTTACTCCGAGCAGATGTTTCAGCTTCCCAAGACAATACAGAGAAGGCGAAGTAATATAAATCTGTAAAGTGTAGTACTTAACAAGACGGAAAACGCCGGACAGCAAGCGGACATGGCAGGTGATAACCATTGGATTTTGGCGGTAATTTGCAATGCCACTGCAAACTAACACCGCTTATAGGCGATTCTGTGTAAATTTGGGGCATGATACCTCGACTACTTACAGAACACCTGCGCGGACAGATGGGGAAATTTCCCGTTGTTGTATTGACTGGTCCGCGTCAACATCCTTCCTCTGCACTCTATCATTGAACCACCCGAACATAGCACGCATATTATTATAATGCTATATCACCGTACACCGAATCGTCCGCATTCGCAACGCGATAACTTCTCCTACTCTGCGCTGCCTGTTTGCAGAATTACAAAGCCGGGTGTTTGCAGACGTAATGTCCTGAGCGGCGTGCGTTCGATGGCGGCGAGCAATCCCTCGCCCGACTCGGTGGAGTGCATCAGCGAATGGACGACCCGCGCCGTCAGTGTATCGTTGCGTGTGGCGGAATAGACCACCGGTTGCGAGTACCCGTCGAGCGAGCGGATGACAGCGGTATTGAGGGAATCCAACGGAAGCGCGACATGGCGGATTGTATAACGACCCGCACCAATGCCCGGCAAATACCAACGCAGATGCGGCATCAACGTATCCGACGGATTATGCGCGTGATACAAATGCACAAACCGTGTGGCGGGCGAATCATCCAACCACACAGCCGTTTCCTTTGCGCCATACGAAAGCGGGTACGCGGGGCTGACGGCGTTATTATACACCACGCGCAAAACAAGCGCGGCAGGAAGACCAATCAGCAAGAGTGCGGCAAGACGCGGGGCAAGACGGATACGGATTTTTTCGCGCAGCAAAAATGCAATAAGAGGAAGTGCCACCGCACCTGCAACAAACGCCAATGCAACCGGTGTGAACTCTCCGCGAAACAACATCTGTACGCCTGTTCGCAACTCCTGACTAAGCGACCAACCTGCAACGACTGTCAGCAACGCTGCGCTAACAACCGCTACTGTATTGGCAATGAATGATGTGACGAGCAGCATAACAACACGCGAGGCAAGCAGAACCGCAGGCACAACCAGAAGCAGCGAGTAATGCGGCATCTTCGTCGGGGCAATCGAAAAGAGAATCAGAACAGCCGCAAACCACAACGCACAGAGAATCTCCACACTACTTGAACGCGACTGCACAAAGAGTGCGCGGCGATTCAGCAACGCCATTGCATACCAGCCGAAGGTCAGCACGATATACGGCTGTGCAATGATGAGTTGATTGATATAATACAGCACGCCGAGCGAGCGCGACGCGCCCTCGATTATATGCGAAAAGTGCGGGGCAAACAATGCGTCGGTAAACGTAGAGCCGTATATTGATGCCATCATCGAATACCACGGCGCGGCAAGCGCAATACCGATACAAGCAGCAACACAGACCGCAATGAAACGACGCATCGAAAAACGAATCTTGTCGGGATAGAGCAGCAACCGTTCGGGACTGCGGTGCAGTACAAGCGATATAACGGGCAATGCAACAAGTGCAACGGCAAGCAATGAAACGGTAATTTTTGTGAGTAACGCGACGGCAACGGCAAGCGCATAGACAGCGCACCACATCAGAAATCCCCTTGTTGATTTTTCTTCCGCCGCGCGAAGCAGCGACCACAACGCAGCCAGCACAAAACACATCAGCGGAATATCGGTCATTCCCATTCGTGCGTAGGTATTCCATACCATTGCCCCGCCCAAAAGAACCGGTACGAGCATTGCGTTCGGGGCGGGAAGCATTCGCCGTGCGACACCATAAAGCAACCCGAGCGCGATACAACTGCATAGCGCAGAAAACAGCCGGACAGCAAACGGCGACTGCCCCAATACCTTCATTGAAATCGCCATTCCCCAAACGGCAAGCGGAGGATAGGTGGAGGAATACAAGCCGCCTGCTGCATACGCTGTTTGATCCATCCATACATTGTGTTCGATAACAGCACGCGCACGCAAGGCATAGAGCGATTCGTCCCACGGTTGCACCGGCGCAGAGCCAAGCGAGATAAACACAAGAAGAGCGCAGAGCAGCGTGACAAGCAGACCGTTTTGATAATCGGCATCGGCGTTTTTGAGCGAGCCGAATGGTAAGAATGACATTGTGCGGATAACCTGAAGTACATTAGGATGCGCTGCGCGGATTCTCCGCTGCGCGTAGTTTTGTGTGCAAGCTACACACCGCACCGCCATATCATCAAGCCGCAGCGGGGTAACTGTGCGGAAATCATTCACACTCGATATTCATTCAATGACACTCGACACCCTGCCGGTTCTTTTAGCAGCAACAGGATATTTCATCGGCACAATACCTGTGGCGGTGCGTAACTCTGTTCCCGTCATCTCATTGCCGGTTATAGAATCGGACGGCTCGGTATTGCCCGCACTGCATTTTGAATACAACGAAACGTTCGGCTATAATCCGGCACACACACTTGAGGTTTTGCTTGGTGTTGCCAAAGGATTGACAGCGGTGATGATAGCGCGTTTCAGTGCAGTTGCACTCGGTGCGGATGTGTTTCCCGCCATTGCACTCTGCGCGGTGTTTGTGGTGTTGGGCGATTGCTTTCCGTTCTTTTGGCGAACAGCCCACCGCAGGGGAATTTCTGTTGCCGCCGGCGCAGCACTCGGTATCAATATCCTGCCCGTCATACTATTTATCATCATGTTTATGACTGGATATTTCGTCATTCGCCGTGCAAAAGCGGTCGGCTCGATTGGGGGCGCACTTGGCACTGTTGTGTTGATGCTTGCCGCACCAAAAAACCTGCTCTATCTGACAAGCACAGTAGAGGGAACGGAAATCGTGAAATTGAAAACAATCGCCGCCGTCGTTGCACTTGCTATTTTCGTCCGTCACATTCAACCGATGCAGGCGGTCTTTCGCCGCGATGACGGCACGCCGGTTGAATAATCCAACAATACTCCTTATGAGAACATTCATACCCCTAACAGTTGCAACCATCATCATCGCACTCGGACTCAGTGCATTCACATCCCCTGTTCTGCCGCCGCTTCTGCGCTCGCTAAACGGAAAGTGGAAAGGCGGTGTTGCAGGATTCAGTACATCAACAGTTATCTACGAACAATGGTCGGTGCAAAGCGACACACGCATGACAGGCAAAGGATGGAGCGTTCGGAACGGGACAGCCACCGATGCGGAATCAATCGAACTAACCGCCGATGAAAACGGCATTTGGTACATCCCCACGTTGAAGAATCAAAACAATGGCAAACCCGTCCGCTTTTTATTGAAAGAGCAGACCGCGAACTCGTTCACGTTCAGCAATCCAAGCCACGATTTTCCGCAAACAATCAGCTACACATTTCCAACGAAAGACAGCATGATTGCTGTGATTGGCGGCACACAGAAGAATATGAAATACCGTAGCATCGAGTTCCGCTTTTCGAGGGAACAATAACCGATGGCGAATATACCAACGGCGAATACACGACCATTCGCACAGGCATCGTTTGCTTCGATTGCGGCACTGTGTTTTGCAGCGGGCGCGGCGGGTGGGTTTTCGTTTGCACCGTCACCACTCGGTTTCCTTGCTCTCGTGTGTTTCGTACCGCTTTTGCTTGGCATCGAAGAGTTGATTTACCGCAACGTACCGTTCCGCAAACACTTACTGCTGAACTACATCTTTTTCTTTGCTTTCCACGGTGCTGGCAACTGGTGGGTAATGAGTTGGCAAAAGGAAACCGACCCGTTTTTGATGATAGCCGGAGCGGCACTTTGGCTTGGTCATCCGTTTTTTCTCATGCCAGCATTCCTGTTGTACCGAAGCATCCGCTCGCGCTATTCAGAAGCACGCGCATTAATGGTACTGCCGTTTCTTTGTACTGCTATTGAGTGGTTGCATTCGCTCACTGATGCGTCGTATCCGTGGCTTGCCGTCGGCTATACGCAGGTCTATCACACCATTCTGATTCAATCGGCTGATGTATGGGGAGTATGGGGCGTGGGATGGCTGATCTACTGCATGAACGCTGTGCTTGCATGGTGGGTGATGCAACGGCAAATCATGCAACGCGAGGCAATCGCATTCGGTGCGGCATTGGTGATTCTTCTTGGCTACGGTGCATGGCGAATGTCGTCGGTAGATGCTGCAATGAGCGACGCGACGAAGATTCGTGCATCAGTTGTTCAGCCCAATATCAACCCGTGGCAAAAATGGGATGGCGACATTCACTCGATGATTGAGCAACATATCCGTTTGCAGGACTCAGTCAATGCGCTCACCCAAAGCGACATCAGCATTTGGAGCGAGACCGCAATCCCAGACGACCTGCAACTGCCGCAGAACGCACACCATGCAGCACGTCTTCATGCGTGGGTGGATTCCTCGAATACGGCATTGCTTACCGGAACAGCCGACTATGTTTTTTATCCTGCGGCAACCGCCCCGCCCACAGCCCGTCGCTCACCGCTGAATCCCGACCTGAAATGGACAATCTTCAACGCAGCCGCGTTGTATTCGCAAGGCGACACCGGCACAAGTATTCACCACAAATCGCGGCTCACTCCCTTCGGCGAAGGCGTGCCGTTCTCCGACGACCTGACGTTTCTGCGCTCGTGGTTGAATTGGGGTGTGGGAATATCGGGCTGGAATAAAGGCGGCGGTGCAACCGTCTTGCCGCTTCGTCGAGGGAACGACACCGCAGCCCGCATCGGTCCGGTGATTTGCATCGAATCGGTGTATCCCTCGTTTGTCGCCGATTATGCGCGGCGCGGCGCGGACATTCTTAGCGTGATTACAAACGATGCGTGGTACGATGGAACAGCAGGACCGGAACAGCATTATTGCATAGCGCGGTTGCGGGCTGTGGAATCGCGCCGTGCCATTATTCGCTGCGGCAACAGCGGCATAAGCGGATTGATTGACGCTTGCGGGCGATCGGTGCAGCAAGAACAACCGCGCACACCATTGGCAGCAACGTACTCCGCACCGCTCTTGCACATAATAACACCCTACATGACTCTTGGCGACTGGCTGCCGATGCTGAGTTGCGTGGTGATGTTTGGGGTTGTGCTTCGCATCCGGTTCATCAAGAAATAATCAGCTACAGATATGGGTACGCCCGCATCCCTCTTCAGAAAAACAAACAGCGACCGCTGGATATTGATATTCCCGCTTATCGGGATTCTTGCACTCGGGTTTGGTGTGTGGTTCGCATACCGCTCATACATCTTTACAACCACGATGCCCGTGTATCCCGCCGTTGTTGTCGGGTTTGTACCGCAAAAGACCCGCTCGTTTTATCCCGTCTATGAACTTCGGTTGGAAAGCGGTGAAACCATCCGCGCACAAAGCCCAATCGGCGAGCGTCCGCCATCCAACATGATTGGCGACTCAGTAACGGTCTATTACGACCGCTCGGACAACTCGGCGCAGGCGGATTCATGGGTGATATTCTGGCTTGTTCCCGCCATTCTGTGCAGTGTCGGCATTCTCTTCACCGGTATTGGCACATTGTTTCTTGTTATGTTCCGCTAAGGTGCGGAATGCAGGCATGGAACACCGCCGCAATCAATAATCCCACCAAGCAATCGTTACCGCACATCACGGTTGTCGCCGCCATACGGCACGCCGTACATTTGCATACTAATTCACTCACGACATACATAACATGATATTCAACGACGACAAACCCGAACAAGCTCCCGAAGAACAAACAGGCGAGCAACGGGCAATGCCGATGGCAATGATCGGTCGCAAAATACTCGACAGCCGCAAAGTGTTTCTTTGGGGTCAGGTGGATGACGACTCCGCCAAACATGTGATTGACCGCCTGCTCTATTTGGAGCTGAACGACCCTGGCAAAGAGATAACGCTGTTCATCAACTCGCCCGGCGGATACGTCACCTCCGGCATGGCGATTTACGACGTGATGACCGGCATCAGCTCGCCCGTATCAACGGTGTGCATGGGCTTGGCTGCTTCGATGGGTTCGATACTTCTCAGCGCGGGCGCAAAAGGTCGCCGCTTTATTTTCCCCCACGGCAAAGTGATGATTCACCAGCCCAGCGGCGGTGCGCGCGGCAGCAGCAGCGATATAGAAATTCAAATGAAGGAAATCTTGAAGACAAAGGAAATCGGTGCGAAAATTCTTGCCGACAACTGCGGTCAGCCGATTGAACGGATTTACAAGGACTTCGAGCGCGACTACTGGATGGATTGCGACGAATCGGTTGAATATGGCATCGTGGACGGCATTATGACAACCATTACGCTCTAAGCTCTACGCACCAATCAAGACAAACAATCAAACGCCCGCCTGACCATACCGTTCAAGCGGGCGTTCTTGTATCGGGGTTCGGGGAATTAGTTGCTCGAATGCAGTGCAACCGTATTGCCTTCTGTATCGGTGAACATTGCCATATAGCCGATATCCTCGGTGATAAGAGTGCGTGGCATCAGCACTGCGCCACCCGCATTCTGAATACGTTCAAGCATTGCATCCATGCCGCTGTTTGCATTCAGGTACACAAGCGTTCCGCTCGACGAAGGTTGCTGCATTGCGCTTGCCACCACTGCGCCGCCTGTGCCGCCTTCGCTGTACGGAAACATTGCCATTTGCATATCGCCCATTGCGACTCCTTCTAATTGTGTATCAAACACCGCCGAATAAAACGCTACGGCGCGCGGGAAATCCGCCGAGGGGATTTCAAACCAGTTTAAGGCACTTGCCATAAGAGAACTCCTGTACGTTGTTTAAGAATTATGAATAATATGGGAACTGTTTGATTACATGTAATTAGGTTCGTTGGCGCTCGGTCCGTAGCTGCCCGGAATGGGAATATCGAGCAGGCGCAGATATACACCGAGTTGGGCGCGGTGGTGGACAACCTGATTCTGGCAGTGGCGGAAGGATTCCGCTTTCGTTTCCACGCTGATAATATGCTCGCCGTTCTGCATCGTCCATTGTTTGGAAAACTCTTCATCGCTTGCCGCTTCAAGTTCGCGCCGTGCCGCAGCAACTGACTTTTCAGCCAGTGCAAGCACATCCGCCGTAGTAGTGCAATGCTTGGGTTGGTATGGCGTAACTGCGAAATCCAGTCCGTCAGTGGTCATGACAATAGCCACCCATTCCGGTATTTCGGCGACATGCACCGCAAGGTCATGCAGTGTCATACTTTTATGGTGGGGTCGCCAGTCGAATTTATCATCGGGTATGCGCTCAATCATGGCGCGCGTTTTTGCTGCTTCATCTGCGAGTTCATGCAAAAAAACTCTTTGTATATCCATAGCAATACATTGTGGGTTTGTTTGAAAAATGTTGCGACTAAGTTGTTACGCATTTCCAAACGCAAACTACCCCCGCCGTGTGACAACAGTATGTCAGTAGTGTAATGGAAGTGTAAAGATTTTTACGAGTGCCGGAATAACTCCCCCGCTACACCCGCAACCATCCACAGAATCCTCGTGCGGCGTAGTATGACTCCGCACCATTGTGATATACAAAAACGCTATTGTAGCGACGGTCGGCAAAGAGTGCGCCACCGAGTTTCCTGATGTCGTGCGGTGTGGCAATCCAGCTTGATGTTTTCGTATCGAAGTCGCCTAATGTTTGCAGAAGGCGGTATTGTTCTTTGTTCAAGAGCGCAATACCCATGTCCGATGCCATGCCTTCTGCGCCGTGTTTCGGCTTGTGTTCCTTGCGCGATTCGAGTGCCGCCGCATCGTAGCAGATGCTTCGCCGTCCCTTTGGGCTTTCGGGCGAACAGTCGAAGAAGATATACTCATCCGCCGTTGCATCATATCCGGTAACATCCGGCTCTCCGTCTGTTTCTTCCATAAAAGCAAGTGAACGGAGTTTGGCGGGCTGTGCCGTGAGTTTGGCGCGAACATGCGTCCACTCCATTCCACGATGACGGTGCATGTTGCCCAGAAAACGTGCTTCGAGTATAGCAAGCAGTTCGTCCGCTTGGTCGGCGGATAGATATAAGGTCATTAGCATAGTCCATTAGTTTTATTGCTATGTCTATTTTGCCGCAAGTTGGAACATGATGATGTGGACATGCGTAACATCGTGCAATGCCAGCGTCCGCGCCCGCCAATAGATTGACTCCTGCCGTTTCTTTCCTTGCTCGCGTATCGTGCGAAGCCAATCGCCCGCCGTAAGCGACTCTAAAAATGAGAGTGACTTTCGCCGTTCAAACTCAAAAACCGTGAGCAGTTCCTCCATCGTAAAGCTATCGAATAATTGCAACCGTGCAATGTGCCGCTCGGCGTGGAGCGGATACACATCCGGCGTTGGCAGCAAAAACGCGGGATAGATGGTGGTGTAGTGCAATGCTTCGATATTCAGAAGATGCTCCACCGTTTGGCGAAACGAGCGTTTGCCTTCCATAATCGGCACGCGTGAACGTTCTTCAGGAAAGCGCGGGGCAACCGACCTAAGGTAGCGCGGCGTTTCCTGCAACGTCGCCATGATGGATAGTATTGCATTCACCGACCCCTGCGAAGGCATTTCCTTCTTCTTCGCCTCGATGATAGTATGAAGTTTTTGTTTGTAGTCCGCCGACATAGGTTGTTCAGTAGTTTACGTTTCTCACAACGTCTCGATATACTTCATGCACAAATCAATCGTTGCATCCAATGCCTTGATGTGCGTGCGCTCCATTCCGTGCGAGGCGGCTACGCCCGGACCAATAAGCGCAACACGGTAGTCGCGTCCGGCGCGGAGTGCAGCCGAGCCGTCGGAGCCGTAGTAAGGATACACATCAATAGCGTGAGGTATGGAGTTCCGCACTGCCAAATCCACGAGCGATTTTCGGAAATGATAGTCGTATGGTCCGCTTGAGTCCTTGGCGCATATAGAGCACGAGTATTCATCGCCTTCGCAGGCATCGCCCACCACGCCCATGTCAATCACAAGCAAATCGCGGACACTGTCGGAATAGCCGCACGTGCCGCCGTGCCCCACTTCCTCGTATGTCGAGAAGAAGAGTTCCACAGGTGCAGTCATGCCGCGCTCCGCCATGCGGCGGGCAATCTCGAACTGCACAAAACAGCCCGCTTTATTATCTAAAAAATGGGATTTGATAAACCCACTCTTGGTGAACTCGAACTTCACATCGAAGCAGACAATATCACCTGTGCGGATACCGAGGTTGGCAACATCGCTTTTTGTTTTTACTTCTTCATCCAAACGGATATGCATGTTGTCAATACTGCGCTCTTCGGATGCGGCTTTGCGGTTGGCATGAGTCGAGGGATTATTGAAAAGAACGGTACCCGTATAAACCTCGCAGCCAAGTGTGTAGATACGCACATAGCTTGCCTCGAAGGTAGGCAGCAGCGGTCCGCCAAGTAGCGAGAACGACAGCGTGCCGTTGGCTTTCACACCGCTCACGATTGCACCAAGCGTATCGGTATGTCCGGCAATGGCAAGAGTGGGATTTGTTCCTAAGGTGCAGCGCACCGCACCTTTTTGTGTGCGTTCGGGTTTCCAGCCGTAGGATTCGAGCGTAGAGCAAATGAAATCGGCGGCGCGATGAGTGAATCCCGAGGGGGAATCAATCAGCAGCAGTTGTTCAAGCGTTGAGATATTGAGCATTATAGATGTAGGTTGTTGTATTAAAGTCATCTGCTGCAAGATACGCTATCTGCATTATCTAATGTATTTTGCAAACAGACAGTTCAATCAAGTTTATCTCACCTGATGTGAATCTCGTGATTTTCCCAACCTTTTGTTTTTGATTGTATGAAACACATTCTTTTTTCCCTTTTCTGCCTTACCTGCTTTACAAGCACCCTCGCCGCACAAGACACGTTACGCCCGATGTGGTCAACGCCCAGTGCGGGACTTGGCGTATCGTTTAGCCCGGACGGTTCTAAGGTTGTTACATATGGAGGTCGCGGGGCATCAATATGGGATACAAACACAGGTACTCTTCTCTCAACACTAAGCGGACATACAGGTGAGGTCTATTCTGCTGTGTTTAATTCTGAAGGAAATCGTGTTGTTACAGCAAGTGGAGATTGGACGGCAAAGATTTGGGATGCAAACAAAGGAGAACAGATTATATCGCTGCGTGGACATTCGGATAATGTCTATTCAGCAAGATTTGCAAACAACGGTGATCGTGTGGTTACGGCAAGTCGGGATGAAACCGTTAAAGTATGGGATACGAAGAATGGCGAGTTAATAACTACACTTATTGGTCATCAGGATGATGTCTATAATGCATTTTTCAATTCTGACGACAGCAAAATTATAACAGCGAGTTATGACGGGACGGCAAAGCTATGGAGTGCAGATTCAGGTAAACTTCTTAAATCGCTGAACGGACATAAAGGTATTGTTACATCGGCGGTTTTCAACACCAAGGGCAATCTTGTTGTAACATCAAGTTTAGATAAAACTGCAAAGATTTGGGATGTAACCACTGGAGGTCTATTAGCTACTTTAAGCGGTCATACCGATTATGTGTATAATGCACAGTTCAACGTTATTGGGGATCGTGTTACAACAGCAAGCAAAGACGGCTCATCAAAGATTTGGGATGCTAATACCGGGGTACTGTTAGCAACATTGACAGGTCATACGAAACCTGTGTATTCAGCAGTTTTTAATTTAACTGGTGACCGTATAGTCACATCCAGTGAGGATAGCACGGCAAAGGTTTGGGATGTAGGTACAGGAGCATTGATGACCACATTGAAAGGTCATACACGCGATGTATACACTGCAGAATTCGACGAAAGTGGCATGCGCGTTGTCACATCCAGTATAGATTACACTGTAAAGGTTTGGGATATCAATTTGGGTAAGCCCATAACAACATTGATAGGAAATCATGGTATGATAACCACCGCAATATTTAATGCCAGCGGTGATCGTGTTGTCACAGCTGGGAATGATGCAAAGGTCTGGAATGCAAATACGGGTGCATTGTTAGCAACATTAAGGGGTCATTCATGGTATGTAAATATCGCAATGTTCAATAGCAAAGGAGATCGCATACTTACAGCCAGCGGAGATAGTACCGCCAAGATTTGGGATGCAAACACAGGCACTATAATAGTAACATTAAGAGGTCATTCAGATATAATCAATACAGCTATGTTTAATAATAAAGGTGATCGTGTTGCTACAGCAAGTGCAGATAGAACGGCAAAGATTTGGAATGCTGAAACCGGCAAGATAATCTCAACATTGACTGGACATGAGGAGGAAATAAGCTCTATCCATTATAATCGCAGTGGTGAAAAAATCCTTACGGCAAGTTATGATGGTACTGCAAAGATTTGGAATGCAAATACAGGTGTATTGATAACTACGCTTACCGGACATACAAAAGGTCTTTATACTGCGATGTTCAATAGTAGTGAAAACCAGATAATAACTTCAAGTTATGATAGTACGGCGAAGATTTGGAATGCTAGCACCGGCGCATTAATAGTTACACTTGCTGGGCATACCGATCAAGTCAACACGGCTGTATTCAACACGAAGGGAAATAGAGTTGTAACTGCAAGTAATGACGGAACTGCAATAATCTGGGATGCGAATAACGGTACATTAGTAACAACACTGAGAGGACATACCGATTGGGTCGGTTCAGCCATGTTCAATCAAAATGATGAGTGTGTTATTACGACGAGTTGGGATGGTAAAACTAATATCTGGGATGCAAGTAATGGTGCGCTGAAAGTAACACTGTATGGACATACCGATTGGATTGCTTCCGCTATGCTTAACCCCGCAGGCGACCGCATAGTCACAGCCAGTTCAGACGGCACAGCAAAGATGTGGGATATCAGTACGTACGTTACATCGGTTGAGAATGAAACCAACGACATCCACGGACAAGAGATTCGTATTTCACCCAATCCCGCAAGCGGTGAGTTCAGTGTTGAACTCAGCAATGACACAGAGATTAAGAGTGTGGAACTCGTCACTATGCTTGGCGAACATAAAGTAGTAGAGCATAACCAGGTATCCGCAGGAATGAACGTCCACCGTTGTTCCACTTCAGGTCTGTCATCGGGTGTGTATATGGTGGTTGTCCGTACAATTCGCGGGGAACGATTTTCCGCACCATTGGTTGTAGCACGGTAAGAATGTAAAGCCGTTGAACCGCAACCGCTTTTTGCAATACATTTTGCAATAGATGAGCTTGTATGAATTGCACGTCCCCGATATCAATCATTTTTCATTGTACTCCTGTAACCGTATGAATCCCATAATCCATTTCCGTACACATCTCCGCCCGCTCTTCATGGTTGCATTGCTCAGTAGCTTTTGGCTTGCAGCATCCGGTTGCGGCTCAACGTATTTCGGGCTTCGCTCTGGCATTGACGTACCGTTGCAAAGCGCATCAAGTAGAAAACCATTAAGTGAAGAATCAAGGGGCAATGCAGCCCAAATCGGTGCAGCATTCGAGCAGTATTTTACAAACAAACTCTCACTTCTTATCGAGCCAAGCATCAGCACTACCTACACAGACAGCTATACAACAAAAGATTCGACTGTATTTGGTGCATTGACAGCTAACCTGAAACACGAATACTCGTTTGTGCAAATACCGGTCATCTTTCGTTTTTCCTCACCAATCGAAGGTACTCCCTTCCGTCCGTATTTCGGCTTTGGCGGACGCTTAGTATTGGGGCTTTCGGGCAATCAGACAACTTCGGGATCAGTCCTCGATTCAACACGGACTCCCAGAAACGTAGGTTTTGTATCAGACCCGTATGGTGCTGTACATTCATTAGATGCTATTCTCTGCGGCGGTATGGATATGACGCTCTCGGATTCATGGGTATTGCGTTTCGATACGCGGTTGCAACGTTCGCTTGACGACTACCGTGTTCACTTCGCGAGTATCTCATCAATGAATCCTTTCGGTTGGGACCCCGTGCATTCCCCGCTCACCCATCTCTCGTTTTCGCTTGCAATGATGCTGCGGCTGTGATAACGAGATTCTAGGGATATTCAAACATTGCTTCCACGTGTGTTGGAACAGAACGCTCCATGAACAATGTTTTGAGCATTGCTTGGGATTTGCCATGTTTGCGGCGCGGAAATGTCGGTTATTCGCCATAAATACA
>JAEUSO010000570.1 GCA_016788605.1 Candidatus Kapaibacterium sp.
TTTTGGTTTTGCGAAGCGTTGGCTTTGTGTGTCGGGGCAAAACCAAATGTGCCAAATGTGGGTTGGGAATTTTTTTTTCTGTGTCCGGGCTGTTGTTGTTTGGTCAGGTGTCGAAGACTCGGTTCGAGCGTTCTGCCATTGCCACTAACGTTTTCGGGCTTGGCGAAGTTGGCGATTTCAACCACAAAACTTCATACGAAGCACCAATGTTCAAATTTAGTAAAAACTGTCATACGAAGTACTGAACCGCCAATTTTGCCAAACCCGTGTTATACGCAGCCTTACCTAACGTCATACGAATCAACCAAGTAAGAATTAAATATAGACTTTCTGCATTCAATGTTTAATTCACGGTCTGGCTTAAATCTGTCTTTTGTAACTTTTAGGATTTCATAAAATTGATTTCCACTCAATGTGTTGTACTTTCCTTTAAAGTAAAAGCCAATAGAAGGAGCACTTCTGGTTGTTCCCTTATTGACTTGTGTAATTGGAATGGAATAAAACTCGGTTGTACCCAATAATCCAATATATTTTACATAAATATTGAATATCAAAGAAAGACTAAAAAAATAAACTATTCCAAACGCAACGAAGTATTTAAATGTGTTGAAACCTATCACTAACACCCTTGTTTTCATTGCGTCATTTG
>JAEUSO010000571.1 GCA_016788605.1 Candidatus Kapaibacterium sp.
CTATTTATCACGCTTATTTCGAGAATATTTATTGAACTTGGCGATGTTGTTGTAGGACTTATTCTTGATGGAGTAACGGCAAACACTTTTGCTTTAATAGTTTTGGCAAGCGCTGAAATTTGGGCAGTTTTGCAACTTTGGAAAGTAATAAAACCCAATCCATACGCCAATAAACGGGCAACAGGCAAAAAGCGGTTTTTCAATAGCGGGGCTGAACTACAAAATTGAACTTCTGTACTTCTATCAACTTTTGTACATTAGCCGATCGGAAACGCTTGGATCTTTTTGATTCTCATGAACTTTAGTAATAAATTTAAACTTTGTGCTCCGAAACCCGCCCGAACGCAAAGCTCCGGGACCTTGTGTGTCATATTATGAAGAGTATAACATTCATAGCGTTATTATTTTTCGCCTCTGTTATACATGGACAGAGCTTAAATCCCGAAGATTATGGTTATAGACGCTTTAAAGTGGTTTATTCAGGAGACACAGTTGACGTCCTGATTAAATCAAAAGAAGGCGAAGAATTAAAGAAAAAGCCGCTATTTCTTTTTTGTCAGGGGAGTCTGCCAATCCCACTTATCATACCCCACGTTGACAGTAGCAGCAAAAGCATATCCTATAATCCGTTTGTATTTGACAC
>JAEUSO010000572.1 GCA_016788605.1 Candidatus Kapaibacterium sp.
CTCGGGCAGACTGAACTCCGGCTTCAGGCCGATCTCGAATCCAAATTCGTATTCGGCCGGGTTGTTCAGGTCCATGTTCTGCTGGTTGCCAGCCAGGGGAAGGGGTTGGCCGAAGATATCGGGCCTTTCATTATTGAGCCAGTTGTACAGTTCTTTTTCAACGGCGCGGAGGATCTCATCGGTGAAGATGGAATTGCCGTACATTTTCTTGATCATCCCGGCAGGAACCATACCCTTACGAAAACCGGGGATATTCGCTGTTCTTCCGTATTCCTTGAGTTTTTTCTCGAAAGAGGCCAGGTAATCCTCCTTTGCCACTTTAACCGTCAGTTTATCGTGTAACTGCCCGATACGCTCTCTTGTAATTGTTGCCATTTGAAACGTTTAAAAATTTGCGGATCCGGTCGTTTCCGTTTCGGGTAAACCCCGGGTCTTGTTTTGGTGCGGATGATAGGGGTCGAACCTACATGGATTGCTCCGCCAGATCCTAAGTCTGGTGCGTCTGCCAATTTCGCCACATCCGCTTGTCTGGTGCGTCTGCTCCCCACAGCATTGTGGGGACCACATCCGCTTGTCTGGTGCGTCTGCTCCCCACAGCATTGTGGGGACCACATCCGCTTGTCTGGTGCGTCTGCTCC
>JAEUSO010000573.1 GCA_016788605.1 Candidatus Kapaibacterium sp.
ACCATTGCTCATTCACGAAGGCGCCGTCGCCGGAGCAATTGTTGTCGATGAGCTTGCTCTCGGAATTCGAGAAGCCGTCATTCATGGAGACCGAGCAGCCGGCGGCGAGCAGCGCCAGCAACGCGATTGCGGTGAGCTTCTTCATGGGATCCTCTCCTGAGGCGGGTGGGGCGACGAGGAAACCGCGAGGGCGGGCAAAGGTTCCGCCCTCGGCCAGGTTCAATCGAGTGCTTCGATTGAAATCATCCAAACTATGCGTTGGATCGATTGCGTGCGACCGGGCACCCTCCTCTCATTCCAGCCAGAACCGAGGGAGACTGACATGGCCCAGGATCGCAACAGCCCCAAGACCGCCCAGCCGCCGCTTCTGACCACCTCTGCCGGCATCCCGGTCGGCGACAACCAGAACAGCCTGACCGCCGGCCCGCGCGGCCCGCTGCTGGTGCAGGATTGGCAGCTCTTCGAGAAGCACGCCCATTTCAACCGCGAGCGCATTCCCGAGCGCGTGGTCCACGCCAAGGGCTCCGCCGCCTTCGGCACTTTCACCGTGACCCAGGACGTGACCGCCTTCAGCAAGGCGGCGCTGTTCTCGAAGATCGGCAAGCAGACCGAGGTGCTGCTGCGCTTCTC
>JAEUSO010000574.1:0-233 GCA_016788605.1 Candidatus Kapaibacterium sp.
TATTGGGTATTGGGTGTTGGGTATTAGGTATTAGGTAATGGGGACCAGTGCTGGTAGTGCCCTATTTGCCCAACGCCCAACGCCTAACGCCCAACGCCCAACGCCTAACGCCCAATGCCCTTCTTTGGCACCGGGTCATATCCACTGGTACCCCATGGATGGCACCTGCCAATGCGCTTGGCGCCCAGCCACATCCCTTTCAGCACACCCCATTCCTGGATGGCTTCAATAGC
>JAEUSO010000574.1:243-628 GCA_016788605.1 Candidatus Kapaibacterium sp.
TACTGCGAACAGGAAGGCGTATGCCGGCAGTGCGCCCCCAGCAGCGGCGACAAGGTCAGCTGGTAGATGCGGATGGGGAGGATGAAGATCTTCTTCAACACGTTTCTCGTTGCTCGTTTCTCGTTTCTCGTTTCTCGTTACTCGCTACTTGCCATTTACAGACCTACCGCTTACAGACTACCGACTACGGACTACCGACTACGGACTACCGACTACGGACTACCGATTACTGGTCACTGGTCACCGGTTACTGGTCACCCCGACTTCGTGAGACACTCGTCGGGGCACGCCGGTCATTCCACGGTGTACGTAATCTCCCCATCTTTCCCGTCCTTCAACTGGATCCCGATCGCTTTCAGGTCATCGCGGATCTTGTCGGAGAGGG
>JAEUSO010000575.1 GCA_016788605.1 Candidatus Kapaibacterium sp.
TCCCCGCAGGCGCGGGGATGAACCGTGCCGGGTCTGCGGGTGGTTCGCGCGGTGCATCCGTTCCCCGCAGGCGCGGGGATGAACCGCCCGGGCGCGGGCGCGTGCTGCTGCGCATGTGCCGTTCCCCGCAGGCGCGGGGATGAACCGCGCTAGGCGCCGACCTCACCACGCGCACCGACCCGTTCCCCGCAGGCGCGGGGATGAACCGCGATACGGAGTTGCCAGCGTTTCCGGTCGTGACCGTTCCCCGCAGGCGCGGGGATGAACCGGTGGTGCCGCATGAAGCCCCAGCACCGCCTGCCCGTTCCCCGCAGGCGCGGGGATGAACCGTTCGCTGCCCAGTTCGATGCGGATGCCCTCGCCCGTTCCCCGCAGGCGCGGGGATGAACCGGCGTGGATCAGATAATGGTCGACATATGCTGCCCGTTCCCCGCAGGCGCGGGGATGAACCGGTGATCGAACCGTCGGCCACGGTGCGACGCGGCCGTTCCCCGCAGGCGCGGGGATGAACCGCCGTCGGGCAGCGAGAGCGTGACAGCACCACCCCGTTCCCCGCAGGCGCGGGGATGAACCGTGCCGGGTCTGCGGGTGGTTCGCGCGGTGCATCCGTTCCCCGCAGGCGCGGG
>JAEUSO010000576.1 GCA_016788605.1 Candidatus Kapaibacterium sp.
GGGTTAACGTGTGGCCAACAGGCGCTTGCGGGCCGCCGCTTCGGGGTCGGCTGCCGGTATGGCCGCGATCAGGCGTTTGGTGTATTCGGTCGAGGGCGATTGATAAATCTGATCGGGATCGCCTTGTTCTTCGATCTTTCCTTTATTCATCACGATCATGCGATCGCTCATGAAACGTACCACACTCAGATCATGCGAAATGAAAATGTAGGTGAATCCGAATTCCCGTTTCAGGTCATTCAGCAGGTTGAGGACCTGGGCTTGAACCGAGACATCCAGCGCAGAAACGGACTCGTCGCAGATGATGAATTCGGGTTCCAATGAAAGCGCACGCGCGATACAGACCCGCTGGCGTTGTCCGCCACTGAATTCGTGCGGATAGCGATCGTAGTGTTCTTCGCGTAATCCGACTTTGCACAACAGGTCCATCACTTTTTCTTTACGGGAACGATCGGTCGCGTGAAGTCGGTGGACTTGCATCGGTTCCAGTATCGCGGCGCCGATGGTCAAACGGGGATTGAGTGACGAATAGGGATCCTGAAAGATGATCTGGATGTGGCGACGCATCCTGCGGAGTTCCTCACCCTGAAGAGCGAGGAAGTCGGCCCC
>JAEUSO010000577.1:0-230 GCA_016788605.1 Candidatus Kapaibacterium sp.
ATCGCCATCCCCACAAACTTCGTGGGTACAGCCACGGCAGCAACCGGCTTAATTTGCCTTGTTGCCCGTCAACCAATTCAATTGTCAAAGATCGAAGTTTCCTGCCAGAAGAACAGGAGTCAATACTCGCAATGCGAATACTGGCTTCTTTTCTCCTGGGTGAATGCTCATTCCGCGGGATGCAAGCCGGAAATGGTGGGCCTGGTTAGACTCGAACTAACGACCTCACC
>JAEUSO010000577.1:244-608 GCA_016788605.1 Candidatus Kapaibacterium sp.
TGAGCTACAGGCCCATCGAGTGAAAGCCGTGAGTGCGCGGAAGTGTTTGCCGCATCGTCACGTAGTGCCGGCATTGCCAAACCGGCATCACGATCTGGTGGAGCTGATCGGGATCGAACCGACGACCTCCTGAATGCAAATCAGGCGCTCTCCCAGCTGAGCTACAGCCCCTGAACCGGAGGATCGCTCCGGCCCGTAATTTCGATCGAGGCCAGTTGGACGCGCGACCGGTACCAGCCCGGCCGCAAGCAATCTCGCGGAGTAAGCAGAGAGAAAGAGATTACTGAAGCGTTGGAGTGGAACGACTGCCAGTTGCCATATGACCGCGTAGGCTTGCGATCAGCAACCAGCTCCACCCACGTCC
>JAEUSO010000578.1 GCA_016788605.1 Candidatus Kapaibacterium sp.
CAAGGTCCCCGTGACGGATGCACCCGTTCCATGTGCCTGAACCCGAGTCGTACCACCTGCCTGCAAGTTCACTTGCGGCGTGCCGTTGGTGCTGTTGATGTTCAATTGCGCCGTTGAAGCAATCGAACCGTTTGCGTTCAAGGTTCCACCAAAAGTCGCGGCGCCTGTTCCTACCGTGAACGTGTTCGTTCCTGATACTGAAGTGTTTCTGGCGATCGTCAAATTGGTTCCGTCGTCGGTTAAACCCGACGCAACCAAGTTCGTTCCATCTGATTTCGTAATCACGTTTGCGCCGGCGCCGTTGGTGATGCCAGTCGGCGGCGCCGTCCAAGATCCGTCACCTCGAAGGTACATGGTTGTTGGAGAAACCGGTGCGGCACTTGGCCATGTGAAACTGTACGATGTAATCGAAGCAGGTACGTCCAAGGTTAATGCGCCACTGGTCGAACCGTTTAGAACTAAAGTTCCACCGGTGCCGCCGTTGGTTCCGCTAGTCAAACTAGTCGTGGCCGAAAGCGCCCCTGTGACGGCAGCGCCCGCCGCACTAGCCGCCAGTCGCGTCGTGCCGCCCGTTTGCAAGTTCAGTGTGGTGGTCGGATTCAAGTT
>JAEUSO010000579.1 GCA_016788605.1 Candidatus Kapaibacterium sp.
TTTTTGCCATTTTTTTTAGGTCTATCAAGATCAAATACGGGTGGGGGGATGTTTATGTCAAAATACGCACCATCAATTTCTCTAAAAAGAAATACAGAGTTTGCTACAAAAACATATGGTGATAATCCAGTATAGATTCGACTCTTAGGATCTACACTCAACCAACGCCCCAACCTGCTATCATAAATCCGTGCGCCGTAATCATAGCTGTTGCCCCCGCCTTTCACCTCATCGTCTTTTTCTTTGCCGTTATACCCATACCGATACCCGCCGCTTTGGTAGGTGCGGGCGGGTTGCTCCATGCCGAACGGGTAGTAGTTGCTGTAGGATTTCATATCGGCGGTAAAGTTGGCTCCGGCGGGTAGTTTAATATCACTCATCACTGCCCTAACGTTTCCTAAGTGATCGGTGAGTTCGTAGTGCTTGCTGCCTACGGTGCGGGTGTAGAATTAAATTTGTCGAATAAAATATTGAAGATATATGCGTACAGAGCACAATCAATAATCATTATTATCACGTTGTATTTTGATGATATGATACAGCTCAAAGGATACAAGAATATCTTGTAAACTAATGTAAACAATTCTCCAAGTATAACATTTCTC
>JAEUSO010000057.1 GCA_016788605.1 Candidatus Kapaibacterium sp.
TTCTTACCTCGCATATCCGTCCCTTCTGCAATTTTCCGTGTGCCGTAGTCCTTTGCTTTTTTGCGAACAAATGCCGCCGGAATCCCTGTGTGGAGCGAGAGCGCAGTGGCAATCGGAATACCGCCCATTTCCAAGCCGGCAAGCACCTCCGTACCGGGCGGGAGTAATGGAGCAAGCTCTTCGGCTATGGTTCGCAGCAATGCGGGCTGCGCCTCGAAAAGATATTTATCGAAATACTCGTTGCTGATTGCCCCCGACCGCAAGAGAAACTCTCCTCTAAGATGAGCGGTGTCGTAAATTGCTTTTGCTGTTATGTGATTCATTATTGCGTATGTAATAATATGGGTACTGAGTTACGACGCAAAGATAGATGCCATTCTGCCAAACATGATTGAACCACAGTTGGTGAACAACACGCCGCATACCATAGAAACATCAGCACAAGACGCTCTGCTGCGTTTGGCAGAGAGTTACGAAGCGCGCATCCGTATTGAACAGTATTGCAGTGGAACGCAGAATATGGAACACGACATTGCGCTTGCCGCTGACGCTGCCAATGCACACGGTCTCATTCTGATTCGCTTGTATTCGTGGAAGCCGTGGTGTATTTCGCTTGGGATGAATCAGAAGGAAACGGATATTGATATAGTGAAATGTAGGAACGAGGGGATTGATGTTGTTCGCCGACCCACAGGCGGACGGGCGGTGTTTCATGCGCGGGAACTGACGTACTCGTTTGCAATGCAATTACAAGGCGGCATTTCGCACCATGATGTATATGCGGGATTTCATGCGATACTCTTGAATGCGGTTCGTTCGCTTGGAGCGCAGGGCGCGGGGTTTGAGCAATCGCAACCGAATTTTGCGGAACTCTATTCAAACAATCATGATACATTGTCGTGCTTTGCAAGTTCGGCGCGGTACGAATTGACGTCGGGCGGGAAGAAACTTGTTGGTAGTGCACAACGCAAGTATGGAACGGTTCTTTTGCAGCATGGCTCGCTCCTGTTAGATTCTGGATTTGAGCGGCTTGCTGAGTTCAACGCGGGACTGAATGATGATCAACGGGAATCATTTGCTGAAACCGTTCGTACAAAGGCGGTAACGCTAAGCCAGATAACAGGAAGGAAAATCGGGTTTCAAGAGTGCGCTGCTGCAATTATGAATGAACTTCAAAGGGTTGTTGCAATCCGAACATAAAAAAAACGCCCGGCTGCATATAGCAACCGGGCGTTCGTCTTGGAACAATACTCACGTATTATTCAGCTTTCTTCATGTCTTGAACTTCCGTACGGATTTCTGCGGCAATTTTCTTCAAATCTTGCATGTGGGCGCGGATGCGTGTTCCTGCCGCCTTATTGCCTTTGGTATAGAATTTATCAAAATCGCCAGCCATTGATGCTACGAGATTCTGCAGTTGTTCGTGACGAGTCATGGTACTCCTGTTAGGTTAACGTATTAAGAAAAACGGTTCGACTAAAATGCCGTATTGCGTGCGGAGACGGACAAAGTATAATCCTTGGCTCAAGGTCTTACCGCAGAGGCACGGCGAGGCACTGTCCATAGAATAGGTGTAGGTGCCTTGTATTTTTTGTTCACGCGAAGATACAATTCCGACCGTATTTCCCAACAAATCAATTATTTCGCAATCAATGACGGTTTGGCGGGGCAGTGAGATTTTGATAAGCGAGGTGAAATCCAATCCCGGGTTAGGATATACTGTCATCGTAAGTGCCGGCGGAGGCGGTTCATAGCCCGCACCATTGATTCCCAATGTCTCTTTTGCAGCAAGACGTGCTTCCGCGGCAGCTTTATCAAGGTCGTCAAGATTCATCCCAGCAAAGATGGAAAAACACACACCGACGGTATCACCTGCCGCTATCGGGAACGGACCCGCGCCGATGACCGCCGACACGTCGCCGATTTTCGAGACCGTCCGTGCCAGCCCACTGCTAATGCTTGCCCATTTTTCCATTGCAGTGTACCCGTCATACACGCCAATGCTGCCTGTGGTAGCGTCGTTGTCAATCATATAGGCATTGACCGGCTGGTTGCTCAATAGCTGCATACCCACGTATGGCAGTGTGGTTGAGGCAGTATTGCGGACATAGTAATACCCGCGCTGTGCATCAAATGTTGCCTGGTTGTTCTTGCCCGATTCGCCGATGTCCCAATCGGAATACACACCGAGATACATCGAATCAACTGAGGTTTGCGAGAGCGACCGGACGAGATAATTGCTAAGGATAAAATTCGCACGAGTATCCGACGAATACTGATACACGTTCTGTGTGACACCGATGCCCGCTTCGTAAAACATGTTGTTGTCGGCATAGTCGGTTGTTGCTATAAGAGCAGATGTTTGCATCGTCGGTTGTTTGAGTACGAGCGGTGATTTCATGCGGAAGGAAAAGCCCTGTTCGTCTTGTGTACTGCCGCGCGCCACATCTGAAATTCTCTCTGCATTTCGTGCTGCAATTAGCCCTGCCTCGAAGAGAATGCTGCCGCTTTGTTTATAGGTCATACCGTCGCCTTGGCGATTGGTTGGATAGTCGTTGTATCCGAAGTTGCCGTTGCTGTTCACTGTGATGTGAATGTCATTGTTGCGAAGTGTGCGGTATGTCGGTTTCAAGAACGCCGTTATCATGCCGCGCCCGATAACCACTGTATCCTCGTACATTGTTACCATAAAGGATACTTCGGCGTTTTCGGGAATGGTATCCGTCACGGTAAAGAGAAACGGCTCTGTTGCCGTGCGCTGTTCGCCTTTACTGAAGCTGCCGATTCGTGCCGATGATGTTTGAAACGTAAGCGGGATTTTCGATGTGGCGACAGAAATCACGGTGCGGACATTCGCCACTGTGCCAAGCAGGTTCTTGTACGTGGGGATGATGCGGACAACATCGCCGTTGTCGAACACGTTATCGCCGTCGTCGTCGGCAAGGGCGCACGACTGCACCTTCATAAATTTTGCATCGGGTGTGGATACCGCACGAAGCACATTCACACGTCCAGTACCCATTTTGCCCGACCACAATTCATTGATGTTGCCGCGTTTGCCGTCTATGTTATCCGTCGTCGCTTGCATCATGGCGAAGACCTCTTCGGGTGTGAACGAAGGGTATTTCAGCCGAACCATTGCCGCAACTCCCGCTGCAATTGGCGATGCCATTGATGTGCCGTCTTCGTAGCCGTATTCATTATTAGGATACGTGGATAGGATGTAGAGTCCGGGCGATGAGAGCGCAACGGTAGAGTGGTAATTCGAGAACGATGTCTTTCGGTCGTCGCCGCCGGTTGCACAAACGGAAAGGACACCGCTGTAGCCCGCCGGGTAGAATGCTTCTTCGTTGCCGTTGTTTCCCGATGCCGCAACAACGCACACGCCAAGCGAAACAAGCGTATTGATTGTTTCTTGGTCCGCTTGGGAGTATGATGTGGAACCCCAACTACAGTTAATCACTTTTGCACCGATTGCCCCAGCATAGAGAATTGCCTGTTGTGTGTTCACCACGCTGGTAGAGAACGACGGGTCGCCGCCAACTTTACATGCTACAAGTTTGGCGCGGTTGCAAATGCCAACCCCGCCCGAAATGTTATTCGATTGTGCCGCCGCCAAACCCGCTACGTGCGTGCCGTGCCGGTTTCCCGGAAGCGGGTCGTTATCCTGCCGCGTGCCGTCGCTGAATCCCGCAAAATCCCATCCGTGCCAATCGTCAATATAGCCGTTGTTATCATCATCCACGCCATTGCTTCGTTTGCTTTTTCCTTGTGCGTCGTTACCGTCTTCGCCCTTGTTCACAAACATCAGGTTCTTGAACTCGTCGTGGTTGTAATCAATACCCGTGTCAATAATTGCAATCAGAATACTATCTACCGCTTGCACTGCTTCCCATGCATCGGCGGTTTTGAGTAAGCGGTGATAATACTGGTCGCGGAACAGCGTGTCGTTCGGTGTGCTGAGTAACCGGTGGGCGGGCATCGGCTCGGCATACTCCACATCGGTAAGCGACGTGAGTTTTGAGGCAAGCATCCGCACGTTCACTGCGCTCGACACCTCAATCACGGCTATCCTTTTCAGACTGCGGATATGCTCGCGGATTTTCGCAATTCCCGATGATTGCAATGTTGCATGTTTCGCGTCCACCGCTCTTGTCACCGCCTGAAGCACGGCATCGCTTTGATAGCCGGTGCTTGTATGCGCTCCCGCGATTGGTACGAGTGAACTGATTGCACCGCTGCGTCCCGCCGAAAACCACGCCGAACAGCTTGGCGAGTTCTCTTTCAATTTTACAATGATTTTACCGGGTTGATAGCTTGGCGTACTTCGTGCCGGAAGAGCGGCTATCGCCATAATGAGAAAGAATAATGCAATGCCGTACCTGCCGACCATCGTGAATCTCTGTTGCTGAATGTCTGAAGTCATCGGGTTGTTTTGAGTGAATGATGCGGACGCCGCTTGCGCTGCAACGTTTGCGCTATGGTATGGCAAACATACGGGATAACGCCGTGAAACTCATCCACGTCAGATCAACACGCCATAATCCGTTCCTTTGTATGCCACAGGCGAATAAACCTGCCGCCCTGTCTGCGTTTCATCGCTAAGTTCGTATGCGGGCATACCGCAATGGTAAATCAGAAATTTTTCAATAAAACTGACTATACATAACACAGAATGGACACACATCAGCACATTCAACGCTACCTGCGCTACAAACGGACTCATCCCATGCTTGCTGCGGTTACGGCGCATCATCTTGCATTCAACGCCAAGAATTTGCCACCCGCCGAGGCAAAACCCGTCAAAGATTTTCTCCGTTCCGAAGCCGCCGACCTTCGTGAGATAAATTCACTGATTCGCCGTGCTAAACGCGCCGCACTCGACATTCGCCGCCAAGCACAAGCGCGGTATTCGGGATTTCATGTCGGTGCTGCACTCATTGACCGTTCGGGCGAGATAATTACAGGGGCAAATGTGGAATCATCAAGCTACGGACTCACCATCTGCGCCGAGCGCGTAGCCCTGACCTACGCCCTGACCCACGGTATGAACGGCATAATCGCCTGCATAGTTGCCGCCGAGGGAGAAACGCCCGTTGCCCCGTGCGGTGCATGTCGCCAGCTTATCCACGACTACGCGCCCGATTCACTTATCATCATGCTCAACACACATGGCGCTGAAGAGCAGCAGTTCATCTCCGACCTGCTTCCGATGGCATTCACACTGTAACCTCGCTTAACAATGACGCAATTCCTGCTCTACGCCGCCGCCGTCCTCTGCATTCTCACCGGACTTGTCGGCATTATCCTGCCTGCCGTTCCCGGTATGTCGCTTATCGTTGCAGGTTGTGTTCTTGCCGCCGCCGCAGACGGCTTCACCCGCGTCGGTTTCCTGCCGCTCATCCTCATCACCACTCTTGGTGCAATCTCCTTTGCCGCCGAATGGTATGGTCAGAAACTTGGCAGCGAAAAACTCGGCGTGAGCAAATGGGCAACCGCCGGAGCAATCATCGGGTCGGTTATCGGACTTTTCTTTGCGCCGTGGGGCTTGGTGTTCGGACCGTTTCTCGGAGCTGCACTGCTCGAAGCGTTCCACACACAAAACACCGGACACTCCGTCCGCGCAGGATTCGCCGCCCTTATCGGTCTCTTCATGACCGCTATCATGAAATACCTCATCGCTGTATTGATGATACTCATCTGGCTTTTCGCATTTTTTGTCTAACGCGCCTGTTTGTGTTGCAGACGGCACCGAACCGTGCAGACGCGCCACGGCACGTCTCAATCACTCCCAACCCTTACCATGCCGGAAAGCGTCTCCCGCTTCCGCATCATACCGTCTTTGCGTTGTGTTTCCAACAAATACCCTCATACAAAAAATCCCTCCCGTCGTTGCTGACCCGTCCCAAGAAGTATTGAACGGATGCGGCTATAATTCTTCGCCCGTGCAAGACGCTGTTTGGGTAACTTTGCCGCCCGAAGCGGTTATACCATACCGCACACGCGCCGGAACTTTATATCACGTGAAATCATTATCACGCGGGTTCACTGCGCTATCAACCAACAACAAGTACCCCTAACAGGAGATTCATGGAGACAACATCAGGATTCGGCTTTCAACTGACAGAAGAGCAAGAAGCAATACGCACGGCAGCACGCGAGTTCGCGGAAAATGAAATACGTCCGTATGTTATGGAATGGGATGAAAAGGAAGAATTCCCGCGTGAACTCTTTCGCAAAATGGGCGAACTTGGATTTTTAGGAATGGTGATTCCCACCGAGTACAACGGTGCAGGCATGGGATACTTGGAATACGCAATTGTGGTCGAGGAAATAGCACGTGTGTGTCCCTCGGTTGCGCTTGGCGTTGCCGCACATAATGGTCTTTGCATGATGCACATCTACCGTTTCGGCAGTGAAGAACTCCGCCAGAAATACGTAACCTCGATGGCAACCGGCGAGGAACTTGGCGGTTGGGGACTAACCGAGCCAAATGCCGGTTCGGACGCGGGCGGAACCCAAACCACCGCTGTACGCGACGGCGATCACTACATTCTTAACGGCTCGAAAAACTTTATCACACATGGCTATGCCGGAAACTTCGCGTTAGTCATGGCAATGACCGACCCCGACAAAGGCAAAAAAGGTATCAGCGCATTTGCTATAGACAAAAGCATGGCGGGATATTCGGCGGCGAAGCAAGGTAATAAAGTGGGAATGCGCGCAAGCGACACATCCACGCTAACCTTCGATAACGTTCGCGTGCCCGCAAGCCACTTGGTCGGCGCAGAAGGCGAGGGCTTCGTTCAGGCATTGAAGATACTTGACGGCGGTCGTATCTCGATTGCCGCATTGAGCGTCGGTCTGGCACAAGGCGCATTCGAGGCGGCGATGAAATACTCACGCCAGCGTGTGCAGTTCGGCAAACCCATCGGCGACCAACAGGGAATCCAGATGAAACTTGCCAAGATGAGCATGAACGTAGATGCTGCACGTATGCTTACCTACAAGGCGGCGGCATTGCGCGATGCAGGCAAACCGTTTGGCAAGGAAGCATCGCAAGCAAAGCTCTTTGCAAGCGAAATATGTGTGCAAGCAGCCGAAGAAGCGGTGCAGGTTCACGGCGGCTACGGCTACATCAAGGAATACCCTGTCGAAAAACTCTGGCGTGACTCCAAGCTTCTCACCATCGGCGAAGGCACAAGCGAAGTACAGAAAATGGTTATTTCGCGCCACCTGATTTCGGAAATCGCATAACACCTACGCAATAAAGTAATTTTCAACGCCCGTTTGCACCACGCTACGGGCGTTATTTATTCCATCACACCCGCATTCTCCCGTTTCATCCTACCGAAGGTCGGCACCGTTGTATTCTTGATGTTACGCAATCGTAATCTGCCGGACGGTGCTATCGGGTGCTGGTTCGAGTAATTTTGCGGCGCGTGTGTTCATTATCCCTACATCAAACCGAATGGCTCAACTACAAACTGATTCTATGCCAGCAAAAAAAATCGTCGTTGTGGACGACGAACAAGATATTGTTGATTTACTTGCATATAATCTTCGCAAAGAAGGGTATGAAGTGACTGCCCTCACTGACAGCGAGCGTGCTGCCGACGCGGTGCGTAACGTCAATCCCGACCTCGTTATTTTAGATGTGATGATGCCCGGCATGGATGGATACGAACTTTGCAAAACACTGCGTTCCGATCCTGCCACAGCATCATCCCCGATTATGTTCCTTACTGCGAAGTCAGGCGAGATTGACCAAATACTTGGTCTTGAATTGGGCGCGGATGATTACCTGCAAAAGCCGATTTCACCGCGTGTTTTAGTAGCCCGCGTGAAGTCGCTCATCCGCCGCAACAGCGAGCGCGTCCGCACCGAAACGATTGCCGCGCCTGAAGTTCTGATGATTGAAACGATAGAGATTAACAGGCAGAACTACACCGTCAGGATTGACGGCAAAGAAAGTTTCTTTCCGAAAAAAGAGTTTGAACTGTTGGCGTTCCTTGCATCGAACCGTGGTAAGGTGTTCACACGGGAGTCGTTGCTCTCACGCATTTGGGGCGAAACAATCTATGTGGTTGATAGAACAGTGGATGTGCATGTCTCCAAAATACGCGAAAAGTTAGGTCGCTACGGCGCATACGTCGAGACGGTGAAGGGTGTGGGATATAGGTTCAGGGAGTGATTAGCGTACAATCACGATTCTTTGAAAAGCATTCGCGCTCCGCAAACAATACACACCGGACGGAAGAGTAAGAACGTTCAATGTGACCATTGACTCTTCGGTCTGTCCACGCAGTACCTCAATGCCCGCTGCATTACAAAGCGAGTAGCTGCCAAGAGGTGTTGATGAGGTAACGGTTATCATATCGCCCGCAGGGTTGGGATAGACCGTAACTGCATTGAGAATCTCCGTATCATCCACCGAGACCGGCTGGTAGGGGAATGCCGCTAATACTCCTGCGGTGAGTGTGCCGTCCGTTCCCTCGTATCCCAATGCCCATATTCCTATTCCTTGCAAACTTTCACCATTCGCCAATTTGTATTTCATGCCAAGCGATGTGCTGTCGTCGAACCACCCCTGAAAGCTGCCCGTTGAATCACGCAGGATATACCACGGTGTTTGTGTGAGCGTATCGTAGTTCTTGACTTGTTGCGCCCGCCGTTGCGCCACGCTGTATGTGTAGGATTTTCCCGCGCCGCGCTTGGGGTCGGTCTCCGCTTTTCGCACATCGTTTTTTACCGCCCATTCGTATCCGTACCACGGTACGCCGAGGAGAAGCGAACCTGCATCAACACCTGCTTGTATATATGTCTGCACCGAGCGCGTCACATTGTAAGATTCGCCTCGTAGCGGGGCTACTGGTCCGGCGGTCGGGCTGCCGCTATAATGATAATCATACCCCATAAGTGTAAGGTGGTTACAGAGTTTTGAAAGTGTGGAAAGGTCGAATGCGTTACTCCAATCCACTGCGGGAGTTGCCATCGAAAGCTGTAATGCTGACGATTGACTGTTCAACGAATCACGCATGATGCGCATAAAGCGGACAAGGTTTGCGCGTTGTGCAGTGGGAACGGTTTCCGCGTCCACATCCACTCCGTTGAATTGATATAACCGTACAAGCGCCATCATCTGCGAGACCACACGGCGCGACTTCTGCTCCGAGCCAAGCACCGCAGTATTTACCGCATTGCCGAACATCGTCAGCACAATCGAGAAGGTGATATTGTTACGGCTTGTGAAGTCACGTAAGGAAAGAATGCGGTTGCTATTCATGACGGTGACAGTACCGGCTGAGTCGGCATCGGCACTGAAATATGCGATATGCGTGAGGATGCGTGCATCAAGCTGTGTAGTGTAGGAGGCAACCGTCCAATACGGGTAATAGCCGAACACTGTTCTTCGGACAACACGTTGTTGTTCAGAGTGGAATGCCTTGGCAGGTGGCGCAGTTATGCTATTGCGTATTAACGATGAAACCTCGTCCCGCTGCGCTTCAGAAAAGTGCGACCGGAAATCGCGTTCATGCTGCGATTGCTGTGAATACGATTGTGCAACAAGGATACCGAGAACAAGAGTGATAAATAGAGTCCGTATGCACAAATTGCCCGAATGCATTTAGTATTCCGTTTCGTCTTCGGGTTGGATAATATCGCCCAAATCCTCGCCGGTAAGCTGGCGGTGGCGCACCACTTTCGCCTCGGCGAGAAAGATGACGCTTTCCGAGATATTCGTTGCGCGATCGGCGATTCGCTCGATGTTATGCAGTACAAGAATGAGTTTCGTTCCGGGCTTAATCAATGTGGAGTTTTCTTCCATCAGCCGCACAATATCGGCTTGTATTTCGCGCTCCAATGCGTCCACATTGTCGTCGGTGGTCAGGACGATTTTTGCAAGTTCGGGGTCGTTGTTCACAAACGCATCCAAGCTCGCCTTTACCATTTTGTACGTGTTTTTAGTGATTCGCTCGAAACCGACTTCGGCGGCAATATGGGTAACAGCGGGGTCGTGGGCTAACCGAGCCGCCACCTGTGCTGCATCACCCACACGTTCCAGTTCGTTATTGATTTTGATAGAAGCAAGAAGCAGGCGGAGGTCGCTTGCCACGGGCTGCTGTAATGCAAACAGCCGCTGCACCTGTTTATCAATCTTCAGGTCTAACTTATCTACCTTGTCATCGCGCTCAATGACAATATCGGCGAGTGCGGTATTGCCCGTAAGTAAAGCACGGAATGCAAACTCTACCTGTTCTTCCACCAAACTGCCCATGCGAATGAGGCGTGTGCGGAGTTTATCAAAATCATCTTCAAAATGGCGGTGCATACTGCTGTTGTTATGCGTTGGGAATTCTGCGTTGTTAGCCATAGTGTGTGTTGGTGTATAGAACAGGCATACTACTAATTGATGCCTTCGCACCGGTTATGGTGAAAAAACTGGAGTGTATCCTACGTTCTTCTGCCGCCGCCGTCCTGCACACACGCTATGAAAAAGCAGAATCGGAGCGGGCAAAGGGTGTTCTGTTGCGGCTATTAGCCGAAGCGTCCCGTGATGTAATCCTCGGTTTGCTTTTTGGTCGGGTTGGTAAAAATGGAGCGGGTCTTGCCCGTTTCCACTAATTCGCCCATGTACATAAACGCTGTATAATCACTTACCCGCGCCGCCTGCTGCATGTTGTGCGTTACAATCACAATCGTATAGGACGTTTTGAGTTCGTGAATCAATTCTTCAATCTTAGCAGTGGCAATCGGGTCGAGCGCGCTGGTCGGTTCGTCCATCAGCAAAATCTCGGGTTCGACGGCAAGGGCGCGGGCGATACAAAGACGTTGCTGCTGACCTCCGGAAAGTGACATTGCGGGTTGCTTCAAACGGTCTTTGACTTCATCCCACAAAGCGGATTTCATCAATGATTCCTCTGCGACTTCCTTCAAGAGCGAGCGTTTGGTGATGCCATTGAAACGCAAGCCGGCAACCGCATTATCAAAAATGCTCATTGTGGGGAAAGGGTTCGGCTTTTGGAAGACCATGCCGATGCGGCGGCGAACAGTAACTGCATCCATCTGCATCACATTCTCACCATCAAGAAGTATCTCGCCCGTGACCTTCGCTGTGGGAATGATGTCGTGCATCCGGTTCAAGGCGCGGAGCAGGGTGGACTTACCGCATCCTGACGGACCGATAATCGCCGTCGCCTTGCCATCGCGGAACGACATGGTGATATTGCGGATGGCGGAATTACCGCTGAATGCAACGCCAAGATTGCCCACCGTCAGGCGTTCGCTTTTGGTTGGAGCGTCATGCTGTCCGGTGTCGGATTTTTTAACTCCCGTTTCTGCGGGCGGCGTGCTTGATGTGTTATCGCTATGTGTTTGTTCTTCGGTCATGATGAGGTCGTCGTGTCGTTGCATAGTGCAGTTCAATTCCGTCGTTTCGAGTAACCGTATTTCTAAGATACGGGATTCATATAAAGTATTGTTTAGGAGAGTTTGTGAGTTGCCGCTTTCGGTTATTGCTGTACGGTGAACTTACCGCCACCCGCAACCACGCGCACAACCACGCTGAGTATAAAAACCATCATGATAAGTACTGTTGCGCCAGCCCATGCCTGTGCGTGCCAGTCGTCGTATGGTGCAACGGCGTAGGTGAATATCTGAACCGGCAGTGATGCCACGGGTTGGTCAAGTCCTTGATGCCAAAACCGGTTGTTTAGTGCCGTAAAAAGGAGCGGTGCAGTTTCGCCGGCGATACGCGCTATTGCAAGCATCATACCTGTGATAATCCCTTTTGCAGCTGCGCTGATAACCACACGTGTTGTCACTATCCATTTTGGTGCACCAAGAGCAAGTCCTGCTTCGCGCAGGGTTTGCGGTACAAGTTTGAGCAGTTCCTCGGTGGTTTTGGTAATCGTGGGAATCATAAGAATGGCAAGCGAAACCGCACCCGCATACGCAGAAAAATGACCCATCGGTTTTACCACAATCGTATAGACAAAAATACCGACGATGATTGACGGCAGACCGCTCATGACTTCGGTTAAAAAGCGAATGACGGTGGCAAACATTCCCTTGCCGAACTCGGCTAAATACACGCCGGAGAGTATTCCGACAGGAACACCGATGAGCGATGCCATGCCCACTATTGTAAGCGTTCCCACGATGGCATTCGCCATACCGCCACCCGGCTCGCCCACCGGTTTAGGCAAATGAGTGAAGAAGTCCCAGTTCAGTGCGCTTATACCTTCCTTCACCGTGTAGAACATGATAAGTGCAAGAGGTATCAACGCAAGCACAACAGACAACGCGCACAAACCAAGCATGATGTGGTTTATGATTTTGCGTCGCGCGATGGAGCTTTTGCTAATGGTTATTCGTCGTTCCATAATAGTACATTGGTCGGATGATGATGTTGTTGATAGTCATGGAAATATTATTGTCTGCCGCCGGCTATCGAACGCCGCGTGACGCTCCACACAA
Organism: Candidatus Kapaibacterium sp.; assembly: GCA_016788605.1. GTDB lineage: Bacteria > Bacteroidota > Ignavibacteria > Kapaibacteriales > NICIL-2 > JAEUSO01. Next base: position 12,481 of record JAEUSO010000057.1, read on the forward strand.
GGAATCGCGCAAGCATATTGACAACAAATGTGGTAATAAGCAAGACCAAGCCAACTTCAATCAGCGCACTCAAATACATGTCGGATGTTGCTTCGGTGAATTCGTTGGCAATGACGGATGCCATGGTATAGGATGGTTGTAAAATACTGGAGTTGATATAGGGCGAATTGCCGATAACCAATGTTACCGCCATTGTTTCGCCGAGTGCGCGCCCCAAGCCGAGGATTATTCCGCCGAGAATACCCCACCGCGCATTTGCGATGACAATTTTAATCGCCTCCCATTTTGTTGAGCCGAGTGCGAACGCCGCTTCGCGCTGCGACATTGGGATTGCCAGCATCACATCGCGGGTAATGGACGTGATAATAGGGATAATCATAATAGCAAGTATCACCGCTGCGCTCAGCAAACTCGGACCCACCGCCGGACCCGCAAACAAGGGAATACTCTCACCGAATTTTTCAGCAAGCGGCATTCCTACTTTTTCTTGAATGAAGGGTACCATTACAAACACGCCCCACACGCCATAAACAACGCTTGGGATTGCTGCGAGTGTTTCCACTAAAAACGAGGCAATTGTGCGGACATTTAATCCCGCTACCTCGACTAAGAAGACAGCAATACCGATACTGAGCGGCAATGCTAAGGCAAGTCCCATCAGCGATGAAACCACTGTTCCGTAAATGAACGGGCGCGCACCATACTCTTCCATTACCGGATCCCACGTGCTGCCCGTCAGAAAACCGAAGCCGAATTTTGCAATCGAGAGTTGCGAGCTGCTGACAAGTTGAAACAGGATTCCGGCGATTGTGGCAAGAATGACAACCGATGCCAATACGCAGAGTGCGTAGAACACGCGGTCGCCGATACGGCTTTGTGCTTCGCCAATCAGGGTGCGTACCGATGATGTGCCGCTGCGGGCTGCGATAATATCCGACATGAGTAATTGTCCGGCAATAATAAACGTCCGTTGCGAAAATACGGTGCAGCCGTTCCCCGCACACCCTGATAGGCAATGTGTTACGATTGCATAATACGGTGTGTATGAAAGAATGAGTGCCATTCCATCAGTGAGAAGCGGTTTGTTGTTCATAGCCCTGTTGCGCCGCTTGTTGCGTATTTTCGCAGTTCACAATGTTTTTAAGACATTTTTTATCCATTATCATTCAATACATCAAGAATGGCTACAACTCCGATTACGGTTGCGCATGGCGACGGCATTGGTCCCGAAATCATGGACGCAACACTGAATATCATCACTGCGGCTGGTGCCGACATTGCTATCGAGACCATCGAAATCGGCGAGCAAGTGTATTTGCGCGGTAT
>JAEUSO010000580.1 GCA_016788605.1 Candidatus Kapaibacterium sp.
ACACATTTGTTGAAGAGCGCGACGACAACCTCATTCGCATTAATAAGTTCACCAAAGACAACAAATTCAAAGTTGTTGCGGACGATGGAACCGAATTTAAAGAACCTGTTGCTGGACTAATCATTTATGACTTTGACAATGAACCCATACAAGTTGAACTAAACGGAATCGACAACGACATATGGGGAAAATATTACAAATAGTGAAAGAAGCACGAACCGCCAACAGCCGTTTTGCAAAAGCGGGGAGTTCGTGCTTCTATGAAAGCGAAGTGCTAAATTCAAGTGTTGTGTTTCTAATGAAATTTAGTAATAAATTGAAACTTTGTGCTCCGAAACCCGCCCGAACGCCAAGGTGTGCTGTGTGGGATGAAAAAAAGTGGGCAAGCCATCCGGTCATTTGTGAATGACTTGCCCGTTTTGCGATATATTATGGGCGTATTCCCGCCACTTCCGAGGCATCTGGGTCCATCAGTGCGTAGCGCCGAATATTAGCAATGTTTAATTCATCAATGACGTCCACCAGATTTTTATATGAACTGGCGGAGGTTGGCTTAATTAAGACCACTAGGTTTTGGTCTTTTCCGGCTTTTTGTGTGACCTCCT
>JAEUSO010000581.1 GCA_016788605.1 Candidatus Kapaibacterium sp.
TCTGTGAAATTGCAGATTTTTCACAGATACTTATTTTTCGTCAAGCAATAGTGTGTGCACCAGCTGATAGGCTACTTCAGACCCTAAGGCAAGGCCCATTCCGCCCATGCGGAAGGCGCCATATATGCGTGTGGAAAAGGCTTTCACTATAGGTTGCTTGGTAGGGCCGAAGGCCATAATGCCTGACCAGCGTTGGGCCACTTCGAAAGGGGTGCCGGGCAGAATGACGGTACGCAGCAGTTCGCCCAGCTTGTTCTGTATCTCTTCGTTTAGCTGTAACGCTGTGGTCGTTTCTGTTTCGAAATCCAGGTTGCGCCCGCCGCCGAACAGGACGCGGCCATGCAATTCCCTGAAATAATAGTATCCGTCGTCCATATGGAAAATGCCCCTGAACTTCAGGCCCGGGATCACATGGGTGAGCAGCACTTGCCCCCGGCCTGGTTTTACGATCTCCCCGGACAGCAGTTCCGGTGTAAAGGCATTGGTACACAGGTACAGTTTCCGGCATTGCAATACCCATTCCTCCCGGCGCAGCGTATCGGGCACGAATACCCGTACCCCGTTTTCCTGCTCTTCAAAGCGTTGTACACTGACTCC
>JAEUSO010000582.1 GCA_016788605.1 Candidatus Kapaibacterium sp.
TCATCCCCGCGCATGCGGGGAATTCCGAAACTAGGCGCTTGTCAACACGGACCATCACGGTTCATCCCCGCGCATGCGGGGAATTCTGGGGGGGTGATGATGCCGACGGCGTCGCGGGCGGTTCATCCCCGCGCATGCGGGGAATTCCCTGCGTACACGCAGCCGATCCACGCCGGCACCGGTTCATCCCCGCGCATGCGGGGAATTCTCTGGGTACGGCACTCCCGAGACGCCGAACGACGGTTCATCCCCGCGCATGCGGGGAATTCGTACCAGTCGGCGGCGAGCTGCTCGGGCGTGACGGTTCATCCCCGCGCATGCGGGGAATTCTGCGGGCCGTGAATGCTGACGCGGATGGCCCGCGGTTCATCCCCGCGCATGCGGGGAATTCGCGCGCCGGGCTGGTCTCAGGCGCGGATCACTCGGTTCATCCCCGCGCATGCGGGGAATTCATCGTGTTCCGCCAGTCGGAGCGCATGACCGACGGTTCATCCCCGCGCATGCGGGGAATTCCGTGACGGCAGCCTGACGCTCGAAGTTGGCGCCGGTTCATCCCCGCGCATGCGGGGAATTCAACAGCAACGCCCGCCCGATT
>JAEUSO010000583.1 GCA_016788605.1 Candidatus Kapaibacterium sp.
GTGTTCGCAGAGTCCTGTGTTTTTGGTAAACAGTCGCTAGAGCCACTTTATTGCAACCACGTTCGGCTTACCTTGTACAGACTCACCTACGCGTGGCACCCCTTCTCCCGAAGTTACGGGGCTAAATTGCAAAGTTCCTTAGGAAGTGTTCTCTCACGCCCCTTGGTGTATTCCACCTACCTACCTGTGTCGGTTTGCGGTACGGACACAATGATGACTCGCTACGAGGCTTTTCTCGGCAGCATGGGATCAGCCCGTTTGTGGCCTTGCGGCCTCCCCATCACGTCTCGGCGGTAACGGCCTTGCGGATTTGCCAGCAAGACCCGCCTACACGCTGACGAACATAGGCCAGGAAACCTTAGGTTTACGGGGTTGATGATTCTCACATCAATTATCGCTACTTATGCCTGCATAATCTCTTCTCTGCGCTCCAGCTGTCCTTGTCGGTCAACCTTCACTGCACAGAGAATGCTCCCCTACCACTCATCTCTTTCGAGAAAAGTCCGTAGCTTCGGTGGCAAACTTGAGCCCCGTTAAATTTTCGGCGCACCATCGCTCGACCAGTGAGCTATTACGCACTCTTTAAAGGATGGC
>JAEUSO010000584.1 GCA_016788605.1 Candidatus Kapaibacterium sp.
ATTAGCCTTTCACCCCTAATTACAGATCATCTCAATTTTTTTCAACAAATACGAGTGCGGCCCTCCGGTAACGATTAAGTTACCTTCAGCCTGCCCATAATTAGATCACTTGGTTTCGGGTCTAGTCCGTTTAACTAATCGCTAGTTACAGCTCGCTTTCACTACGCCTACATTTTCTAAAAAATTTAAGCTCGCTAAACAGACTAACTCGCTGACCCATTATGCAAAAGGTACGCTGTCACCGTACTAATAACGGCTCCAACAGCTAAGTAAGTTGTGAGGTTCAATATCTTTGCAACAAACCCAACAGGTTTCTTTTTCACCTTTCCCTCACGGTACTAGTTCACTATCGGTAAAATATGGTTTTTAGGCTTAGCAGGTGGGTCTGCTTTATTCAGACAAGATAAAACCTAGCTCGCCCTACTCAATTTAAGCTGTTCAAAAAAATCTAAGCTAAAAATACGGGGCTTTTACCCTATATTGCAGAACAATCTACAGTTCTTTTCTTTTTAGCTTAAATACGCTCCTAAAGGCCTATTCCGCAGTCGCTCACCACTACAAACGGAATCTCGGTTGATTTCTCTACAAAGTT
>JAEUSO010000585.1 GCA_016788605.1 Candidatus Kapaibacterium sp.
TTTCTCGTGCCCCGCCCTACTTGTCGCAAGCTTAGTACCACGACCACGTTTTCGCGTACGGGGCTATCACCCCCTATGGCGCCACTTTCCAGCGGCTTCCGCTAACCTAATCGCTATCACTTGCAGGCTGTTCCCATTTCGCTCGCCACTACTTTGGGAATCTCGGTTGATTTCTTTTCCTCCGGCTACTGAGATGTTTCAGTTCGCCGGGTTCGCTTCCTCACGCCTATATATTCAGCGTGGGATACTCCTTGCGGAGTGGGTTTCCCCATTCGGATATCTCTGGATCAAAGCTTCATTGCCAGCTCCCCAGAGCTTTTCGCAGGCTTGTACGTCCTTCATCGCCTGTAATCGCCAAGGCATCCACCACATGCACTTATTCGCTTGATCCTATAACCTTGAGCTCTCTTGCGAGAACACCAGCTACAGGCAACTCTTTTGTGCCCCCCTGCTATCCAGGGGGTTTGATGCAATCACAACCGTATTGCCCATCGCCCAATCATTCGGGTCCTTGGCAATACAACCTTCTTCCAGTTTTTTAAAGAGCACAGACCCGTAAAGAGTCAGGCCTGCAGCGTCAATGACCCTG
>JAEUSO010000586.1:0-324 GCA_016788605.1 Candidatus Kapaibacterium sp.
ATGAACCGGATTCGTCACCTATCCGACGACGCAGTCGGATGTGTTCCCCGCTCGCGCGGGGATGAACCGAACTTCGTCTGCGTCCATGCCTAGTTCCTTCGGTGTTCCCCGCTCGCGCGGGGATGAACCGACGAGATCGTTGAGACGCTCGTCAGAATTGACGTGTTCCCCGCTCGCGCGGGGATGAACCGTCGGCGCGCTGGCGGACATGGACGCAGATGGCGTGTTCCCCGCTCGCGCGGGGATGAACCATGACGCCGAGCAGCGATTCCGAAGCTAGCAGCAGTGTTCCCCGCTCGCGCGGGGGTGAACCGAGTGCCGTGC
>JAEUSO010000586.1:334-584 GCA_016788605.1 Candidatus Kapaibacterium sp.
TCGCGCGGGGATGAACCGCGCGATTACTGCGGTTATGGCGATCAAAAGAAGTGTTCCCCGCTCGCGCGGGGATGAACCGGAATACATGGAACAGCACGTTCCGCGTGTTTCGTGTTCCCCGCTCGCGCGGGGATGAACCGAACGAGCAGAGGATGGCCGTACATCACGCGAAGTGTTCCCCGCTCGCGCGGGGATGAACCGATTGTCCGCCTGATTACGTCGTCGTTCCCGGTGTGTTCCCCGCTCGCGC
>JAEUSO010000587.1 GCA_016788605.1 Candidatus Kapaibacterium sp.
CGCCCACAATACGCATCCGAGAAAATTCTTTGTGTCGGCTTTGTTCATAGCGAGCGCGAACATCGTCATTGGTCAATCCGGCATAGACCAAAAAACGACCTTGATAGAGTTCGTAGAGATACCATTTTTCTTTCTTCATGGCAGCACGGGAAAACGCCGACCAATATCCGACCATTTTTGTTGCCTAAAGTGGTAAAAATTGGTCGCACAGGGAAACAGGAGGAAAAGAAAAAACCGCTTGAAACGTAGGTTTTAAGCGGTTTTATTTGTGCACCCGTAGAGATTCGAACTCCAAACCTTCTGATCCGTAGTCAGATGCTATACCTCTTCTAAACTTGTTTGAAGACTTCTTGTTGCCCGTATGTTGCCTTTTTCGATGTTTTTCACTGCTTTGCTCATCATGTCATCGGTAATTCTGGTGTAGTGGCGGGTTGTTACATCCAACGAATGATGGCGCATAAGTTTCATTACCACTTCCGGCGCTACTCCCGAATCTAAAAGATTGTTGCGATAGGTTGTCCGAAATTCTTGAAAACCCCTCCGCTTCTTTTCAATCCCGCATGAACTCATTGCTTGATTCAGCA
>JAEUSO010000588.1 GCA_016788605.1 Candidatus Kapaibacterium sp.
CCTTTCTACGACCACATTGCTATTTCGGCACACAATGGGATGATCGTCCCTGTCTGGACCCGCATCGACGATGGTAAGGTCAGTGTTTGGACATGCGTAATCGCAGAAGGGGATATTCGGAGGTGATCCCTCCCCAAAGACTTTACTGCGTGATGTGCCCTCAGCGATAGCTTCTAGCTTTCGGGATTGACCTCGCCAAATGGGATTTGCGGGTGCCTTACTTGACGTGCCATGTCAATCCTTCTTGTTACCTTTGCCGCCTAAACTGAGAAAAAAACAATGGTAGCTGAGAAAATGAACTACAAAGTGAAGGATATCTCCCTGGCGGAATGGGGTCGGAAGGAGATCAAACTGGCAGAGGCAGAAATGCCTGGATTGATGGCGCTCCGTGAGGAGTTTGGCCAAAGCAAGCCGCTGAAGGGTGCCCGCATCGCCGGTTGCCTTCACATGACAATCCAAACTGCTGTCCTCATTGAGACACTGAAAACGCTTGGAGCGGAAGTTTCATGGTCATCATGTAACATCTTTTCTACGCAGGATCATGCTGCTGCTGCCATTGCCAAGGCGGGTATACCCGTTTT
>JAEUSO010000589.1 GCA_016788605.1 Candidatus Kapaibacterium sp.
CACCCACCTACCTGTGTCGGTTTGCGGTACGGACATCATATTGACTCGCTACGAGGCTTTTCTCGGCAGCGTGGGATCAGCCCGTTTATGGCCTTGCGGCCTCCCCATCACATCTCGGCGTTAACGGGATTGCGGATTTGCCTACAACCCCCGCCTACCTGCTTGGACCGGGTATTCCAGGGACCCGGCGGTGCCTACCCTTCTGCGTCCCCCCTTCGCTGATAACGTCAATACGGTGGTACAGGAATATTGACCTGTTTGCCATCGCCTACGTCTGTCGACCTCGGCTTAGGATCCGACTCACCCTGACCTGACGAACATAGGCCAGGAAACCTTAGGCTTACGGGGACGATGATTCTCACATCGTTTATCGCTACTTATGCCTGCATAATCTCTTCTCTGCGCTCCAGTTGTCCTTGTCGGTCAACCTTCACCGCACAGAGAATGCTCCCCTACCACTCACACCTTGCGATGCAAGTCCGTAGCTTCGGTTGTGAACTTGAGCCCCGTTACATTTTCGGCGCAAAATCGCTCGACCAGTGAGCTATTACGCACTCTTTAAAGGATGGCTGC
>JAEUSO010000058.1:0-11886 GCA_016788605.1 Candidatus Kapaibacterium sp.
GTGTAGGTGTTGGTGTGGCTGAGTGTGAAGCGCGTTGTAGTATCGCTGCTGATTGTGTCGCCGCTCGTTGCATTTCGTAGTATAACGGTGGATTGCAACGCAAAGCCCGTCAGGGAATCGAGGATACGGACACGGAGAATACATGGCTTGGGCAACGGTGGCGGAGGCGGTGGTGGTGGCGGAGGCGGAGGAAATGAATAGCGGTATTGCCAGATGTCAAGCCCGCCTGTAGTTCCGCTGCGGTCGGATGAAACGAAGCAACGCATGAGGTTGGGGTGAACACTGAAAAAACAATCGCTTGCAGGAGAGTTGATAGTGCCGTCGAGCGGAGTGGCGTTCGAGAAGTGGGCTGTTGCGTTGAGTGCGAATGAAGCGCGGTGTACATCGAAGTTACGGCGTACTGTCCGGTGAGATTCTTCGTCGGGGGTGAGTGAAGAATCACGGGAGAAAAAAAGCAGCGAGTCGCTTGCAAGAACAAACGGGGAAATTTCATCGAAGGATGTATTGATTGACGTGCCGCAGTTCTGCGGGGAAGTCCACGCGCCGAGCGAATCGCGTTTGCAAAACCAGATGTCGGTTCCGCCCATTCCGCCGTTGCGGTTTGATGCAAAGACGAGCAGTGCGCCGTCGGTTGAGAGTGCGGGATGTGAATCCCATGCTGTGCTGTTGATAGCTGCAAGACGTGTGATGTTCTTTAATTCGCCGTTAGCAAACACGGCGGAATAAATATCCACATCGTTCTCGCTGTCGCCGCGCCGAGCAGCAAAGACAGTCATTCCGTCATTTGCAACGCTCATTGTCCCTTCAATGGCAAACTCGGAGAGTTGCTGCGTCGTTCGCTGCGGCGTGCCCCATGTTGTGTCGGGTGCGGTGAAAGCGGTGAACAGTTGCGCCTGACGGATGCCGAGCGAGCGGTTGGAACAAAAGAATGCGGACTCGGAGTGTAGCAGAAAACCGTAGTCGTTGGCGGGTGAGTTGAGTGTGCGGAGATTTGTTGATTCGTAGCGCAGACGCATGAGTGAATCGAACGAAACCGGTTGGGCAAGAAGCCGCAACGGTATCACGGCAATACAGAGGAGTACAAGAGTAATCAGATGTGTTCTCATCAGTCGCGCTCCATCCTGTACATCACGCCGCATTGCAGTTGCAGCATTGAACTTTTCCACGCGCTGAAGTCGGGCGACCAACCCGATACGGGAACATGATAAAGGATTTCGGGATTGAGATACCACGCGCCTTTGAGCGGAATCAAGATGCCTGCACCTGCACGGAGTCCGACACTAAGAAAACGTGTACTAAGCGGTTGCGAACCGACTTCTTGCGTTGTTCCTCCCGAACGTGCATAGGTAATTCCAGACGGTGCGAGAATGCTTTCAGAGATGCTATTCGATGCTGCCATCACCGCTGAGAGTGAGAGACCTCCGGCAAGATAAACGTTTTGCTTTCGCAACAGCCACACTCCCATCATCAGGTCGCTGCCTAATGTTGTGATAGAAACATCAAGTGTGTTTTGATACACAACCGTTTCGGGTTTGTTATCTGTGCCAAGCGTACTGCGGCTGATTTCATTTCCTTTCATCGCTGCGCCGCGACCTTCAAGTGTAATCCGTGGCGAGAAAAAGAATGAGCGATTCAACCGGTGGATGTATTTAGCACCAAGTGCCGGACTGTAACCGTCGCCGCCTGTTGTTGTGCAGCACGTAATTCCGTTTGTTGTGATGATGAGCTCGCCTGTATGGGAGTTGCGACTAAGTGCGGCATATCCGCCGATGTAGTCGTAGATATGCGGATAGGGAAGAAGGATGTTATCCCATTGCAAAGTTTCTTCGCGTGCCGATTCTTGCGCGATAAGCGTGGCTGTTCCCATGCAAAAAACGGCAACACAGAAAACAATCGTAGTTATGCAACGCAGGTTAAGTGAGGTCATGGCAGCGTTATCAACTGTGATGCGGCAAACTCACCGTTGCGGAACAAAGCCACTGCATACACTCCGGGTGCAAGAGGCGGCAGGTAAAATGAATGCCGTTCGATACCTGTTCCGTTGCAATGCACCACGCCCAGCGGCACACGCCGACCAAGCATATCGGTAAGCGTAATCTCGATGGCGGATTGTGCGGTAGTGCCGATGTTCAGATCAAGTTGGTTTGGTTGTGTTACACTGACTGCGGCAAGCGTTATCTGTCCGCGCCGCGTTCGGGAATCAATCAGCCGGTTCGCCTGAAAACATGCGGGGTCGAGCGCAACCGTTGCGGGTTGAATCACGCCGACTTTGGGGTTTCCGTCGGCAAATGTGATAGAGGTGATTCGCACGGGGCTTTCCATGACATTTGCATTCAGCAGCATGAACTCGCGCTCGAACAGCAGTTGATTGAACCCCGTTTGTACCAAGCGACCTTGCGGATAGATGGAGAGAGTGACGGCGGTATCATCCGTGACGGTATGCTTCAGCGGAATGGATTGCAATCCGCGTATCGTGCCGTTCTCACCGTTTTGCGGCAGTGGTTCAGGATACATGATTGTTGCATTATAGCTAAGGGTAAATTTGACGGAGTCCACACCGTAGAGTGCCGGAACAGTATCCTTCAATACCGCTTTGAACGTATGCTTTTCGTCGGGAAAACCGATAACCGAATCAAGGAACTCAACAACAACACTATCATAGCCCACACCCGTCACATTCAATGATTGGTTGTTGCATATTCCTGAACCGAACGGAATGGTGTTGGATTGCACACGCAAGCGGCGCGGCGTAAAGCATATCGTGGCTGTTGTTGTCTTGCCGGGTTGTAATGCCGCAGCCGGTGTATTCAGCACCGTGTAGTCGGGCGGCAGGTTGAAATTCGCCGGTGTGATGTAGAACGGGATGCTGCTGTTATTCCGTATCTGCACTGTACGGCAGCGCGTGGTATTGATACGCACCGAATCGAAACGCAGCGGGTTGGGCAGAAACGACGGTACGGGTGCATTCGCCTTACCGACAAGCGGAATCCGCATTGTAACATTTTGCGAGAGTTTTTTTGTTATCTCGTTGTACGCATTGTTGATTTCGGTCGTCGTCCGTGCGAAGAACACCTCGCCTTGAGTGCGTGAGGCAATTTGCTTTAGGTTCGAGATAAACATTGCATTGCCCGTATCGCTTGAGTCCGTAATCGCAACAATAAATACTTTCACACCGGCACTGATCGCCGATTGAATTGCTTGGTTCATCGTGGTTGATTCAGCTCCCTGACAAGCATCTTCGCCATCAGAGAGTACAACAAGAACAGGATTCTCGCGCCTGTCGAGCAATTGTACCGAACGCTGAATGCCATAATAGAGGCATGTTCCGCTACGTAATGTCAGCGCATTGATTGCATTAAGCAACCGTTGTTTGTTAGCCGTAAAGTCCTGTCGAATCAAAAAAGTGTTTTCACTAAAAGTGCGTCGTGAAAACGTGAACACTGCGCCGGTATCAACAATACCTCGTGTTACATCAAAAAGCAGAGAGTTCACAAAGGCAATACCTGCTGTGCGCGCTGCATCTATACGCTTTGTGGGGTCGAGGGTGCTGATTGGATCGTTCATACTTCCGCTTTCATCAAAGAGCAATGCAATGTTGATAGGCAGGCGCGAATCCACTTGCAGCAGCAGGTCGTCCACATCGCGGATGGTATCGGTGGGGGTGTAGCATATTCTCAACTGGATGCTGCTGTCCACAGCAAGCAGGGTGCTGTCTTTGGGGACGATTGTTACTGTATATGGCGGTGCGGGCTGTTTGAGTATTCTCCGATAGAGCGACCCTGCGCTTCCGATGTTTCGCACATCCACATACTTGCACCGCGATTCGCCGCAGATGAGTGTGTCGAAATCAACAGGCGAGGGTGTGGCTTGCAAGACACCGCCGAGTGATGCGGCAGCGGTAACGGCGGAGTTTCCGGTCAGTTGCAAACGTGCGGGCGGGTAACACGGGGAGAAACTGAATTGGGCGGTTGCCGATTTCTGTCCGGTTGTAGTCGGTTGAAAACATACGGTGATAAGCGCGTTTTCTTTGGGCTTGATGATGGTGGTTGCCGGCAGCGTAATGCTAAACTCCGTACCTGTTAATCCCACAGGTGGAAGAATTGTAAGGTCGTTATCACCCTGATTAGTCAGCTCTACTGAATAGCATCGTGAAGTTCCGTTTGTTACCGTGCGAAAATCATACGATTGCAATGCAAACCGAAGAAACGGACTTGTTTGTGATGCCGCAGTTATCAGGACGGTATCACGCCGCGAAGCATTGACAGCGATAACAATATAGGCGGTGTCGGTAACGGATGGTTGTACCGGAGTGTAACAGAGATTCAACGAGAACCTACCGTTGTTGAGTGCAATGGGAAACGGTGTTGATTGTAGTGTGAACTGTGCGCTTTGCCCGCGTTGTGCAGCAAGAAAAATTGAGTCCGCCTGCTGTGCTCCATCAACCGTAAATCTTACCGGTCTGCAAAGTTGAGTACCGCATTGCGTTGAGTCAAGGAAGCTCGGCGTAGCGGTAGTGCCTTGCGCAAAAGCGGGGATAATTGTTGCAATGGCGGGAAGGACAAGTAGCATACATAAAAATTGCCGTATCCGCCCGAATGTCCTGATATCTGTCATAGTTTTCCTTTCCATAGGCGGTAATAACTGCACAAGGGCTAATTTGTTACTGCGATAATGTTCAAACGCCATATTTGATACCTGCAACAATACACAGCAGATGCCAAACCCCTATTTTCAATTTAAGCAATTTCTTGTGCGCCATGATATGTGCGGACAGAAAGTCAGCACCGATGCATGCATCTTCGGTGCGTGGGCGGCGCGCAGTATGGCATTACGGGGGGATTTACCAAAATATCTGATGGATATTGGCACAGGCAGCGGACTGCTTGCGTTGATGGCTGCACAGTATAATCCCACCCTTCGGATAGACGCAATCGAACTTGATATGCAAGCGGCGGAACAAGCTGCTATGAATGTGAAAGCATCACCGTGGTCTGATGCTATCCGTATTCTGCACGGAACTGTGCAGGACTATGCCCGCAATGAGGGGCAAGGACAATATGATATTGTGGTGAGCAATCCGCCGTTCTTTGCAGCCACCACCACGCCGGGCGATGCGAAGCGTCGTAATGCCTCGCATACTGTTACATTAGGTTTTAGCGAATTAGTAGAGAGCGTGAACCGTCTGCTTGCATCACACGGCAGATTCTTTGTGTTGCTGCCAATGCAATCATCTGATGAGTTTATGAAGTATGCAGCAGATAAGGGGCTTTACCCGTGTTTGGTACTGCGTATTCGGGACTCTGTCCGGCGAACCCCCCACCGTTGTTGTATTGAGTTTATCCGTTGCCGCACTGTCACTATTACCAGTAGTTTGCTTACAATCAAAGAGCCGGATAACTCTTATACCGCTGAGTTTGTGGATTTACTGAGCGCATTCTATCTGCATTTATAGCCATGAACTCATTGATGCACCACCCTAAAACAGGCAGGATTGGTGTAAACGCAGGCAAAGTTACCGTGTCGCTAACTTTTTCCATTGCCACAAACACCGCCTGACATATCTTTGCGGCTCGATTTTGCAATACGTCCATTTTTAGTGGAAATAGTTATGACAGCATTAGTAGAAATAGCGGGTTCGCAATTTGTAGTAGCCGAGAACGACATGATTGTTGTTCCACTGCTCGCGGGCAACCCCGACGATACCGTACAATTCACCAATATCCTTGCTACAGTTGAGGGTGACGCATCGCGTATCGGTGCGCCATACATCAGTGGCAGCGTATCGGCAAAAATTCTTGAGCATGGCAAGGGCGATAAAATCCTTGTATTCAAGAAAAAACGCCGCAAAGGATACCAAAAGATGAACGGACATCGCCAAAAATTCACCAAAATTCAGATTACTAACGTTTCAATCGCATAAGGAGAGCATAGAATGGCACACAAAAAAGGAGCCGGCTCCACCAAAAACGGACGTGATTCAAATGCGCAGCGGCTGGGCATTAAACGATTCGGTGGTCAGCAGGTAATCGCAGGAAACATCATCGCCCGTCAAAATGGAACACGGTGGCATCCGGGTGTCAATGTCGGTCTTGGCAAGGACTATACAATCTATTCCTTGATTGACGGCATCGTAAAATTCGAGCGCAAAGACCGCACGCGCCTGAAAATTTCCGTTTATCCTGCGGAAGCATAATCCCGCTGCACGCACTCCGTGTATTCTAACGGAACAAACTATGTCGCCTCATCTGTTCTTTGCGGATGAGGCGTTTTTATTTTCCTGCACGCAGAATGTGTAGGGCATCTTAGATATTTAACCTTAGTATTCATATATCATTCTTGGAGTTACTATGAAAATTACAGTGATTGGCGCGGGCAATGTAGGTGCAACCGCTGCCCAGCATCTAGCTTACTACGAAATGGCGGAAGAAGTTGTGCTTGTGGATATTGCCGAAGGCATTCCGCAAGGCAAGGGCTTGGATATGTACGAAGCAATGCCCGTACTTGGTTCCGACACCCGCGTCACCGGGTCGAATTCTTATGAAGCAACCGCCGGATCAGATTTCGTGATTATCACCGCCGGGCTCGCCCGCAAACCCGGCATGAGCCGCGACGACTTACTTGCAGCAAATGCGAAAATCGTCTCGTCATGCGCCGAGCAGGCATACGCACATTCGCCAAATGCGTTCTTTATTATCGTGTCGAATCCGCTTGATGTGATGACCTATCTTGCGCTGAAGAAAACCGGCTTGCCAAAAAATAAAGTTATCGGTATGGCTGGCGTTCTTGATACTGCGCGCTACCGCACATTCATATCAATGGAGCTTGATTGCTCTGTCGAGGATGTTCAAGCAATCCTGCTTGGTGGTCACGGCGACTCGATGGTTCCCCTCCCAAGTTACACCACGGTTGCCGGAATTCCCCTTACGCAACTTCTCTCCGAAGAGCGCATCAATGCAATTGTTGACCGTGCAAAGAACGGTGGAATCGAGATTGTTAACCATCTTAAAACCGGTTCAGCTTACTACGCTCCTTCGGCGTCGGCAGTTCAGATGGTTGAGTCCATCGCCAAGAACAAGAAGCGCATCTTTCCGTGTGCAGTTCTTTGCGAAGGCGAGTATGGATTGAATGATGTGTGTATAGGTGTTCCCGTAAAACTTGGCAAGAACGGCGTTGAACAAATCCTCGAAATATCGCTAACTGATAATGAAAAAGAGTTGTTGCAGAAGTCGGCTGATGATGTGAAATCCAATATCGCAAAACTTGCTGAAATGGGTTTTTAAGACAGAGTATCTGTATATATCAATTATATATCAATAAAAAGGCGGCATCATTTCAATGGTGTCGCCTTTTTCATTCCACGCCAATACCGATGAATCTGAATAGTACCGTAGAATGATACAAGAGTGTACTAATAGCGGAAAAAAAAATTTTATTTCCGATATTGAAATCGTATTTTCCACATTGATATAGGGACATACATCGGGGATTTTCACCGCATACGGTACGTAATGTGTGCCTGTGTGTACTTTTTGTTACGCAATAATATCATTGATAAACAGAAATCTATTGTATTGTTTTACTCATTAATCTTTGGGGATCTTTATGAATCTTCGCAGACAATTTTCTCTCCTATGTGCGGTTCTGCTCGCACTGGTTGCTACGTATCAAGCCAATGCACAGTTGACGGCTGCATCGTGTAATCCAAGCGGTTGGTATGGCAGAATGTGCTTAAACAACTTTACCTTTAACAGCACTGTGTGGAATAATACATCATGTAGTACTACATTTCCTGGTACTACAAATGCCACATCACAGGCATGGAGTGTTGCTCCCGGGCAAACATGTACATGGTCATCAACCCAAATTGGCTTATGGTCAGGTATCTATAATTATAGCCAATTTGTCTATATTTATGTTGACTTTAACAACAATGGTGTGCTCAATGAGGCAGGCGAACAGGTATATGGACCTGTAGGATTTTATTCAGGTGGCGGAGACGGTAGTTCTGTTGCTATTAGTGGATCGGGATCATTTGTAGTGCCTGCTAACGTGGCTGCAGGTCCAAAGCGTATGCGTGTGTTCACAAACTGGACTGCTTATGGTTCATTATCTGGTCAACCCTGCGGATTTGGTGGATACGGTGATTGTATTGATTTTACACTTAATGTAGGGTTTAATAATGATGCCGGTGTTTCTATGGTTTCAACACAAACAGCACCGCCTTTTGCACCGGGTAATAATACAATTACAGCAACTCTCCGTAATTATGGCTTAAATACTTTGACAAGTGCGATGATTAATTGGAGTGTTAATGGTGTTACTCAACAACCTGTTAGTTGGACTGGCAGTGTCACAGCAGGTCAGACAACAACAGTAAATCTTTTACCATATAGTTTTCCCGCAGTAGGTGCACTTACCGTACAAGCGTGGACATCAACACCAAATGGTGTGACTGATCCAAATGCTGCAAATGATATTTCACCAATTGTTACACTCGGTGCAGCCCTCAACGGCACATATACAGTCGGCGGAAGTAGTCCGAATTTTACGACGTTACAACAAGCCACCGACCAACTCCGCGCAGGCGGTACATTAGGTGCGGTCACACTCAACCTGCGACCGGGCACATATACCGGATACATCTATATCGCCAATCCTATTGGTAATCAGTCGGCACGCCCGATAACCATCCAAGCAGATGCGTCGGCAAGCGGCAGCCGGGACAACGTGTTTATCCAACACGACGGCGGCGCGACGCAATCAGCGGCAATCAACGCAACAAGTATCTTCGGCGGTCAACCCACGGTACGCCTGCAAAATGTGGACTTCATCACATTCAATAATGTGACGATAGCGGCAACAGGAACCGGTGCTGCAAACTGGGCGCAATGTGTGGAGCTGATGGGTAACACAACAGCGGCAGGTGATGGTTGTGATAATGTAACCTTTAGTAACTGCGGTTTTACCGGTCGTGTGGCAACGGGCTTCTTTAATAATGACTTGCTGTTCTTCAGCCAAGCGGCTGCACACCAGAACCTTGTTGTCAGTGGTTGTACGTTCACTAACGGTGCATCAGGTATCTTCATCTGGCGTTCGGTAACACCGTTTGTGACAGGTATGCAGATCACCAATAACACATTTAACAACTTTGTTGCAAACGGGATGACTGTGAATGTTACAGACGGCTTAGTTATGACGGGCAATACGCTTCGTACGACATCATCCTTATTGAACACGGGTATCAACATTGCCAACAATATCGGCACATTTGTGATGAGCAAAAACCGTGTGTTATTGAATAACACGGGTACTACAACAATACCCGCCATACTCTTGCAAGCGCGCACGAATACCAACCCTGGTCGCCCGATGGTAAGCAATAATTTCATCCGTGTGAACGGCAACACATGGGGTGTCCGCACAAGTGGCTCATCGAACACCGACTTTGTTCATAACACGGTGTACAGCACATCGAGCACGACACCTGTATTCAGTAATGAAGGCGGTTCGAACGGCTACGCAATAGTGAACAACGTGATCTACAACGCTGGCGGCGGACAGGTTGCGAACAACGTATCGGGTTCTACCGTCAGTGTGATGAACTACAACAACCTGTTCACCACAGGCGGCACACTCGGCACATGGAACGGTACCGGCACAGCAAACCTTGCCGGATGGCGTTCGGCATCGGCTCAGGATATGAACTCGTCGAGCACAGCAGTGACATTCAATAATGTAGCGAGCGATAACTTCAACCTGACGATGGTTGATGCCAACCTCTATGGCATGGGTTCAAGTAGCAACGGCACGTTCACCATCGGTGCAACATACCGCGCAATGGATGATTTCTACGGAACATCACGCAACCGCAGCGAAGTGTATATGGGCGCGCATCAGATCGTACCTGTGATTACCTTCAACCCTCCTCCACCTGCAACAATCGAAGGATGTCAGAACCAGAACTTCACAATGAGTGCAAATGCACAAGCGACGTTCGGCGCACAATTGACATTCAGTTGGCAGCGCAATGGTTCGCCGTTGATTGAAGGTGTGAATGGTGTTACCGGCTCTTCAACGAATGCTATTTCGATAACAAATACCCAACCGTCATTGCACGGTGGTGATTATGTTCTCCGCGTTACCGCTACCGGTGGTGCAGACCCGCTTGTGAGCAATACAATCAATGTCGTTATCAACGCACCGATCGAGATTAACCGCCAGCCGCAATCACGGATACTGTGTTTGAACAACGAAACAGCGTTGAACGTGGTAGCAAGCGGAACAATCTTGGGTTACCAATGGCAAAAAGACGGTGTTCCTATAGTTGGTGCAACGAATCCGTTGTATGTCATCTCGAATGCATCGTACAACATGTCGGGACGGTATCGCTGCGTGATGAGCGGGACATGCGGTACAACGACAGTGCTTTCGGACGACGCAGTGATATATGTGGCGAACAATACGCTTGTCGGACGGGACCCTGGCACACGCGGGGCGGCGGTGGGATCGACAGGATACTTGGATGTGGAAGTATCTGCAACGGCACAAGTGCCGGGGTACAGCCCACAGTTCCAATGGTACAAGAACGGCACTGCGCTTACAGACAACGGACGTATCACGGGAGCGACGACGAGCCAACTGACAATACGGAACATGACGGCGGGCGACATCAGCAATGATTACACGTGTATGGTAACCGGCATCTGCGGCAGCCAGACATCGCAGCCGGGTGGCTTCTACATATCATCGGTAGCGATTCAAAGCCAGCCGCGAGATGCATCACCGTGCAGCGGCACAGATGCAGTACTCAGTGTGCAGGCAAGTTCGAACATCCCGGGTGCAACATACAGTTATCAGTGGTACAAGGGGACGACACTTGTCTCCAACAGCACGAAGTACGGCGGCGCGACAACGAACGTATTGACGATACGCGGAGCTGTGAGCGGTGACGAAGGTGATTACCGTGTGGTGGTGACAGCGAATCCTGGCGGGGCGAACATCAGTTCTGATATAGCGAAGCTAGTGGTGAACGCAGCGCCAGTGGTAAGCACGCAGCCGGCGAACGTAACGGTATGCGAAGGACAGCCGGCGACGATGGACGTAGCATCAAGCGGGAGCGGTTTGAGCTATCAGTGGATGCTGAACGGCGTGATGGTACCCGGTGCGACGGATGCGCGGGTGACGGTGGCACAGACAATGGCAGCGATGAACGGTGCGAAAGTGACCGTGAAGGTAACCAACGGCTGCGGGGAAGTGGTATCGAACGAGGCGACGCTGACAGTGAACCTGAAGCCGGTGGTAACGGTACAACCGACGGCACCGGTGATAGCGATAGGCGGCACGTTCACATTGAGCGTGACGGCGACGGGCGCGGTAAGCTATCAGTGGAAGAAAGACGGGACGGCACTTCCGGGTGGCACGATGTCAACGTATGAGATACGGAATGCGAGCCGGAGTGACGAAGGCAGTTACACGGTGGAGGTGACGAACAGTTGCGGCACGGTGGTGTCGGACGGTGTGTTGATCCGCACGGCGGGCAACAACGATGAGGCGATAGCAGCGGGCTACAAGATGAGCGAAGCATACCCGATGCCTGTCAATGGCGTTGCGACGGTGAACATAACATTACCTGATGCCGGCACAGTGCGTGTAATAGTAACGGACATGTTTGGACGCGAAGTTGGCGAAGTGTACAATGGCGTGGCAGGAGTTGGAGTAACACCTGTAGTGCTGAACACAAGCGGACTGAGCGCAGGCGTGTACAACGTGACGATGACATCGGGCAAGTACGGCATCACCAAACAGCTTGTTGTGGTGAACTAATCAGCCGGATACTACCGTAGTATGGTTAAAGGTCGGGAGGCATACTGCTTCCCGACCTTTTTG
>JAEUSO010000058.1:11894-13700 GCA_016788605.1 Candidatus Kapaibacterium sp.
TGTTGTGGTGAACTAATCAGCCGGATACTACCGTAGTATGGTTAAAGGTCGGGAGGCATACTGCTTCCCGACCTTTTTGATTATGGCAATGTTATGGAACCAAGTATTGTTGGTCTTGATGCTCCGGTTACTGATGGGATATTCGACATTCGCCCGCCTAATGTCCGGTATGCGAGATAACCGAAGCATAGCGACTCCTTCGCATCCGCACTTACACCGAATGATGTGATGGGCAAATATGCGGCAGATGGAAGTTCTTGTATGAGTAACTCGATGAGATAACGGTTATGCACACCGCCGCCGGATGCGACAAGTGTTGTTGTTGGTGTACCAAAACGACGCACATTCTCTGCAATGGAGTATGCGGTAAATGCGGTCAGCGTGGCGATTGCATCTTCCGGCGGAAGAAAATGGCGAACATGCCGCCGTAATACATCTTCCAGATAATCCTGTGCGAACATCTCGCGTCCTGTGGATTTCGGCGGAGGTGCGGCGACAAACCCCAACTCTTGCAGTTCATTGAACATAGGCTGAATTATCCGCCCAGCCCGTGCAGTTGCACCATTTTCATCATAGCGTTTCCCATAATAGTGCAGCATCGCGGCATCAATCCATACATTACCCGGTCCTGTATCAAATGCAATCACATCATTATGGGAACTATGGGGCGGGATAAAGGTGACATTTGCCATTCCACCGATGTTCAACGCCGTTACATGCTGTGTTTCTGAACGCAGGAAAGAAAAATCGAACATAGGAATCAGGGGCGCACCCTGACCGCCCAACGCTACATCGGCAGAACGAAAATCGCTAACAACAGGCACACCGAATTCAACTGCAAGGGCTGAAGGCGATGCAAGCTGTAATGTTGAGCGGAGATTTTTGCCACAAACATTATGGATTTGAGGCGAGTGCCATACGGTTTGCCCATGGATGCCTATAGCATCAATCTGAATATCCGAATGGCTATCAACTGCCTTGCGTAGAGTATCTGCATAGAGTGACATTAAGAGTATGTTCGCATCGCATACAATCGATATAGGTTGTTCTCTGTCAATAAGATTCTTGAAGAATTGATACTCTTGGCGTGTAAATGGTCGGGTATGTTCGTGAAGTACTGTAAAAGTATCTCTCCCGTTTTCCGACCGGAACTCGGCAATACATACATCAACCCCGTCGAGCGACGTACCGCTCATCATACCTGCTACTATTCGCGGGCGGCTGTTCCACTCCGCGCTGTGTAAAAAATCAGTCATCAAATATCCAGTTTCAATCATTTTTGCTTGATGTGATGCCGCAAGGGCATTGCACCTGAAAATTAACGTCGGGAAAATTGAATAATGCTTGAAATTTTACAGAGTGTTGATGCGTGGTTATTCTATGCTGTGAATCACGGGTGGTCGAATCCTGTATTGGATATAGTCATGCCCGTTGTGACAAATAATCTTGTTTGGCTGCCCGTATTTGTTATCGGTATTGGATGGCTTTTGGTGGCTGGTAAAGTTAAAGGTCGCCTTTGTGCTTTTGCTATGCTCATCTGCGTATTGGTAAGCGATCCGTTCAATAGTAAGGTATTGAAAGAGCAGATTGGACGACCACGACCATACAATACTCTTCGTGACGTGCGAGTGTTAGTGGAGCGTTCGGCGGGGAAGTCCATGCCGTCGTCACATGCAACGAACATCATGGGGGCTGCTATGATACTGACATTAACATATCCGGGACGATGGTATTGGTGGTATGGAGTGGCATCACTTATATCACTCTCGCGTGTGTATGTCGGCGTGCATTACCCGTTTGATCTTC
>JAEUSO010000590.1 GCA_016788605.1 Candidatus Kapaibacterium sp.
GAGGGTGGGGAAAATTTGGCTCTTTGGCTTTTGTGAAGGGTGGGTTTGTGTGTCGGGCAAAAGCCAATGTGCCAAATGTGGGCAGCCATAGAATTTTATTTTTTCTGCGGGTGGGGTGTTTTTAATTTTTTGGAAGCGTTGCCTGTGTGTCGGCAAGGTCAGTTCGGTATGTGTCAAAATAGTCAGTCAAGTCATGGTTATTTGTCGGGTTGTTTAAGTGTAGTCGTGTCGCTTTACGCTTTCTGCCAACGTTTTCGGGCTTTGCGTTCGGGCGGGTTTTCGGAGAACAAAACTGTCAACCAGCACTGAACTTGAATAGAAGCACAATGCTCCAAGTTTGCACGTCACCCCGCCTGACGCAAAACCCCTGTTGGCAGTAGTTTTTCTATATTCTTTGTCTAATGTAGTCCGCATATTTTTTACCGTTTTCGTCTTGATACGGATATTTATTTTCGTCAGCAAAGTTGTCTAATATGTCCATAAGTTCCTTTGCTTTATTCTTATCATTGATTGATAAGTAGTCATTGGCTTTACTCAATAAATTGTAACGAAAATTGTCGAATAATT
>JAEUSO010000591.1 GCA_016788605.1 Candidatus Kapaibacterium sp.
GGCGAATTCCCGGTGCATACCGGCGAAATCGGCCCGGCCCCGTGGCAGCGGCGGGAGTGAAGGGCGGCTGATCCGGCTTCAGGGCGGGGCATGCGGGGAGTTTCTTCACGCCCGCCTTTCATGCTTGCCGACTTTCGGTTCATCCCCGCGCATGCGGGGAATTCCTCAAGCTGCACGGCGTGGACGCGCAGAACTACGGTTCATCCCCGCGCATGCGGGGAATTCCTTGCGGTGAACGCCACATTCCCGGCCATCCACGGTTCATCCCCGCGCATGCGGGGAATTCCCCGCACCGAGCCGAGCTTGCCAGCGGGCAGCCGGTTCATCCCCGCGCATGCGGGGAATTCTTTGGCGTGCTGCTGGATGGGTTGGCGCTGGTCGGTTCATCCCCGCGCATGCGGGGAATTCTGTTCGCCGCGCCCGCCGATCGACGGGCGCGGCGGTTCATCCCCGCGCATGCGGGGAATTCCTTTGCCAGTGGCTATGCGAACACGACGCTGACGGTTCATCCCCGCGCATGCGGGGAATTCATGCGCACGGATTCGGGAAGCACCGGCGCCGGCGGT
>JAEUSO010000592.1 GCA_016788605.1 Candidatus Kapaibacterium sp.
GGGTCACCTCGAATTCCCCGCATGCGCGGGGATGAACCGCAGTTGGTCTGCCGCAGGTCGACCGAGCGGCGGAATTCCCCGCATGCGCGGGGATGAACCGTTCGGCTTGCTGGTCGCCCAGCAGGCTGCGCTGAATTCCCCGCATGCGCGGGGATGAACCGTATCGCTCCGTCATGGGACCGGAAGCACAGCGGAATTCCCCGCATGCGCGGGGATGAACCGTCCCGGACGGTTCCATTGTTGTTATTGACGAGGAATTCCCCGCATGCGCGGGGATGAACCGCCGCCAGCGCCGGACCCATCTTCCCCGCTACCGAATTCCCCGCATGCGCGGGGATGAACCGCCCGCGCCGAGCACGAACAGGCCGACGCCGATGAATTCCCCGCATGCGCGGGGATGAACCGGTGGTCAGGGTGATGTTCCCCTTCTGCCCGCCGAATTCCCCGCATGCGCGGGGATGAACCGTCGTCCATGATCCCGTAGCGCTCGACCACGTCGAATTCCCCGCATGCGCGGGGATGAACCGGTGCAAGTACCCCTTGCGCAGAAAACGTCACAGAATT
>JAEUSO010000593.1 GCA_016788605.1 Candidatus Kapaibacterium sp.
GAAGACCGCGCGACAAACACAGCAGCATCCTCAGCTGTAACAGGCAAGGCCGACGAATCTCACGATCCACCGCCACCCAAACCCGCACCCAGCCAGCCCCACAACGAAATCCAGCACCAGACGGATGAACAAAGCCCGAGGAAATTCCCAACAACCCGCCTCACCAACCGGGTCCTCAACAAAGAACGAAGCACAAAGAACCCGAAACCAGCCCCGTCCCCAGCCCATTTTTGACCAAACCCCGCTTCAACGTTCAAACCGACGGAAATCTTTGTATCCTACTCCCCAGCCGCGTGTCCCAACACGCGCCTCGCGCCCGTAGCTCAGTTGGATAGAGCAACCGCCTTCTGATGCTTGGTGCGATACAAAAAACGCCGCTTTCAATGGACTTCCTGATCACATCAAAATGCGTCACTTCGCCCGCTTTGGCCTCTGAGCGAATGATTCAAGCATCGGCTACGTTTTGGGTTTTACTGGTTTCAGACCCCAAAGGGCGATCCAGTCTTGCCACTCCCAGGGTTGGATTGAACATCTAACCCCACGCTGCTATCCTCCCGCGGCAGC
>JAEUSO010000594.1 GCA_016788605.1 Candidatus Kapaibacterium sp.
GCCTAATGGTGGCAAAGTGAATATTTCAGAACTAATTATTCTTAGCAAATATGGTTTTAGTGTTTTAGAAATATTTAAAATAGCAAGTTATAATGGTGCAAAAGCAATGGGAATAGAGAATGAAACAGGTTCAGTAGAAAAAGGTAAAAAGGCAAACTTGATTGTATGGGACAAAAATCCGTTTGAAAATACTCGAAATTTCATCGGTAAAATGACAATAATTAAAGACGGAAAAATAGTTAAATAATAAAAACAAACGACTAAAATGAGTTTGGCAAAAGTGGCGGTTCAGTACTCCGCAGACAATTTTGTGGTTAATAAAAAATTGGTTCTCCGAATAAAGTTCACTGCTAAAAATCGCCACCATCCCAAGACTTTAAAACGTTCTACTACATTAATAATACAATCATGATAAAATTTCGAGACTATATTTCTATTACATTGCTTTTGGTTTCAATTACAGACTTGTTTAGTCAAAATGATCAAGTCATTCTTGACATGCAAGTACCTGGTGGAAAGACAGTCATGATTAACCATAGTGGTAAAGTGGTAAAAGTATT
>JAEUSO010000595.1 GCA_016788605.1 Candidatus Kapaibacterium sp.
AGCACGAAATAGCCATCAGCCAAACCTTGCATCAGCGCCGAAGCGCCCAGGCGGTTAGCCCCATGGTCTGAAAAATTAGCTTCTCCAGCAACGAACAAGCCCGGAATAGTGCTCATCAGATTGTAATCAACCCACAAACCGCCCATTGTATAATGAGGTGCTGGGTATATTTTCATAGGCATTTTATATGGATTTTCGCCGGTAATTTTGTCATACATTTGAAACAAATTACCATATCGTTCAGCGATTTTATCTTCACCGTAGCGACCGATCGCATCTTTAAAATCCAAATAAACCGCATTTTGTCCCGCAACCCCAAAACCTTCATCACAACGAAACTTGGCCTGACGAGACGAAACGTCGCGCGGAGCCAAGTTTCCAAAACTTGGATAAATACGCTCGAGATAATAATCTCGCTCACTTTCAGGAATGTCTTTGGCCGCGCGAGTTTCATTTTTATTTTTTGAAACCCAAACGCGTCCGTCATTACGAAGCGACTCTGACATCAACGTTAATTTGGATTGGTTTTCACCATGCACAGGAATACAGGTGGGATGA
>JAEUSO010000596.1 GCA_016788605.1 Candidatus Kapaibacterium sp.
CTCCGGGGGCTAGCCCCTTCACGCCCTTCGGCACACCTTCTCCCGAAGTTACGGTGTCATTTTGCCGAGTTCCTTAGCCTGGGTTCTCTCACGCGCCTTGGGATTCTCACCCCGCCCACCTGAGTCGGTTTGCGGTACGGTCGCCCTAGCAGTTAACTCCATCGAGGCTTTTCTTGGAAGCGGACGATCACCGAGTTTATGGACGCAAGCGTCCTCCTCATCACCTCTCAGGATTGTCACGCCGTTTGTGGCACTAGGCCTCCTAGCGTGACTCCCTACAGGTTTGAACCGGTATCCATTACCCGGCTCGGCTACGTTTCTCCGTCCCCCCTATGGAAACTGTCCAAGGCGGTGCAGGAATATTAACCTGCTTCCCATCACCTACGCCTCTCGGCCTCGGCTTAGGATCCGACTAACCCATGGGAGGATTATCCTTCCCCAGGAAACCTTGGGCTTACGGCGACCGAGTTTCTCACTCGGTTTATCGCTACTCATGCCTGCATAAGCTCTTGTCAGGCCCGATAGTGGTCGTCACCGTCCACC
>JAEUSO010000597.1 GCA_016788605.1 Candidatus Kapaibacterium sp.
AACGCTGAATTGCTTATTATGCCGGGTGAAACACAAACTTTGAAATGGGTACCGAATCGTGTTGGCATGTTTCCGATGTATTGCACGGATTTCTGTAGTGCCTTACACCAGGAAATGCAAGGATATGTGAGAGTGTCTCCCGCAGGAAGCAGTACACCGTTGTCTTATAGTGTTGGAAAAACAGCTCCTTCGGATAGTATTAAAAGCAAATAAGCCTATTTAAGAATAATAAGAGAAGGAGCAGGATAATATCTTCTGCTCCTTTTTTTTCACTAAAAGAATTATGTCTATGTCAACTCAAAAGGACCAACTAAGCATCAGTTCCAGAATTTTGTTAATCATATCCGGAGTGATGCTTACCATCTCCATTTTTGTACCTATCTGGCGCATTGAATTAGCTGCACCGCAGTATCCCGAAGGGTTATGTTTGTTGATTCATTCAAACAAACTGGCGGGCAATGTAGATATCATCAACGGACTGAATCATTATATCGGAATGAAAACATTACATGCCGAGGAGTTCATAGAGTTTACGGTTTTA
>JAEUSO010000598.1 GCA_016788605.1 Candidatus Kapaibacterium sp.
TCAGGCGAAGGTGAGTTTGTAACTCCTGAATCGCTCTGACTTTTATCGGCTACTTGTTGCTTCAACAGTTGTATAATTTCTTCTTTGTCTGCTAAACGCGCCTCGTAGGTCTCTTTCATAAAATCTATGAACTTCGTGGCTTCTATCGCAAACTGGTTTTCTATCGGCGCAGGCAGCACAGTGGCGGCAGGTGGGGTACTGTTCATCTCGCCTTCGCCTGTCATCAGCCATTCGATGTTGCAACCAAGTTTACGCAGCTTGGCTTGCATCATAGTACCTGGTTTCCTATTGTTATTGTAATACGCAGATAATGCCGAAGCTGGTATTTCTAATGCTGTGGCAAAATCCTTTGCACGAGGATAATTGATTTTGCCCCAATAGCTCAATCTTTCACCTACTGTTGTCATAAGAATTTTTTCATGTGTAATTTTTTTTGTTGCATTTAATTCAACAGTTGTATAACTTCGCACCGGCGTTCAAATTATACTATTACAAATATACAACAAATGAGTACTGAAGTTGATTACC
>JAEUSO010000599.1 GCA_016788605.1 Candidatus Kapaibacterium sp.
CAGCTTCGCCGCCAAGGACTCTGCCGATTTCCGACTCTGCACGTAGATGATCCCAGCCTCCCGGGAGCGGCTCCGTAGAAACGCGCATACCTGCTCAAAGGCACCGGACTTCGCGGATACCCGGTAGTTGAGATTGGGTCGGTTGAAACTGGCGATATAGACGCGCGGCTCCCTCAGGTGCAACTGCCTCACGATGTCCGCACGCACCCGCTCCGTCGCCGTGGCCGTCAATGCCATCATCGGGACCGCTTCGAACTCGGTTCGCAACGAGGCCAGTTGCCGGTACTCAGGTCGGAAATCATGCCCCCACTCGCTGATGCAATGCGCCTCGTCGATGGCAAACAACGACACCCGCCATCGCTTCAGGTCCTCCAGGAATCCCGACAGCATCAACCGCTCGGGCGCCACGTACAGCAACCGATACTCGCCCGCGTGAAGTCCGCGGAGTCGCGGACGCGACTCTCCCGACGCCAGCGACGAATTGAGAAAGGTCGCCGGAATACCGGCGGCGGTGAGGGCGTCGAC
>JAEUSO010000059.1 GCA_016788605.1 Candidatus Kapaibacterium sp.
CCGTCAGGCAACTTCACGTCACCAACCACCGCTCGCACATTGCCCAAGTGGTCGGTCAGTTCGTAGAGCTTTGCGCCAACTCGCCGCGTGGCTTTTACGCCTGCTGCAAAGTCCTCGCTTTGTACACACGTCGGGCAGTGGCGTGTGCTTGCATCAGCCGGAAACGTCATCATGCCCAAACGTCCCGCACCATACAGCGGCACTTCCGACAAATACACGTCGCCCGTCCCTTGCTGACGGTACACCGCCGCCACGCTCCCGTCCTCGCCATACACATAATACGTGCTGCCAGCCACGCTCCCGTTCGGGTTGTACTCCGTCTTCCGCACGCGGTTCCCTTCCGCATCGTAGAGAAACCGCACCTTCACCACGCCGTTCTTCTTTACCTCGCCTATCTTCCCGTTCGGAAGCCAGACATACTCCAAACTCTCCTGCAAGTCCTGTTTCAGCCGTCCCTGCGCGTCGTACTGATAGTTGTTCGTTGCCTGTGTGCCGCGTATGTCACGCACCGCCGGTGCCGCCGGATAATCCATTGTGCCGCCGTCTGATACCGATTGCAGACGGTTCCCCTGCGTTACACCCGCGCCGTAGTTGTACGTTATCCTGTCCATGTTCACCACATCACCCGGCAGCGGATACCCGTTCCGGTTCAACGCCTGCAAGTTCCCGTTCTCGTCGTACACATAGCTGCTGTTGTATTCCTTCAACGTGTTCACCTGCCATGAATAACTGCCCGTCTGCGGCACCGCGCTCACAAACTCGTCCGTCCGCAAACGCCCCACTTGATCGTAGCGGTAGATGTTCCCTGTGGGCGAGCCGTCGTATTTTAAATCAGTGGCGGCAACGGTATTTGTTGGAAGCATAACGCAAGAACGCTTGGGTGAAAGCGGACTGCGCTTTCCGGCATAGTGCGGGTGGTGGTGAAACGTGTGGTGCGGTGCCGTTCCGCAGAACAGTGCGTTTGATAATGAGTGATGCGGTAACAGTGATGTTATATTCGTGGTATAACGTGATGAAAGGACTATGACGCGAAAAGAATTTTTATCGGAGATGGGAGCGGCAACGCTTGTGGTGTGCTGCGGCTCTGCGCTGCTTGGCATGGAGGGCTGCTCGGAGATCAGGACGTACTTGCCCAAGGTACGTAAGGATAAGGCGATTATCCCGCGCTCGAAGTTCGACAGCAAGGATAATTACATCGTGCTGCGCCGCTCGGCTACTGTTCCGGCGAACTACTATGTGTCGCTGCAAAAAGACGGTTCGTTTGTCACGGTGGAAATGGTGTGCACCCACCGCCGCTGCGAGTTGCGTCCGTCCCACGCCATGCTTTCATGCCCATGCCACAACAGCGAGTTCACCACAGCGGGTAAGGTGATTGTGGGTCCGGCAACCGAGGATTTGCAACGCATCAAAACCACGGTGGACGAAGACAACGTGTATGTGTGGCTGAAGAACAACCTTCTTCCCGCCGGATAGGCAATCCGTATGAAGACAAAGATTGCCGTTCTGCTGCTTCGGATGCTTGCCGCCACATGGCGGATACGGGTGGTTGGCGCGCCGCCCGCGACTGCCTCGGTTGTTGCTTTTTGGCACGGCGGGATGCTGCCTGTCTGGAAGATGTTCGCCACGGGCAATGCCACAGGCGTGACAAGTTTGAGTAAGGATGGCGATATGCTTGCCGCGCTGCTCCGTTCGTGGGGCTATGATGTGGTGCGCGGGTCGTCGTCGCGCGGGGGCGGCGAGGTGTTGGATGCCATGATTGCCGCAGCCCGTAGCGGAAGAACCGTCCTCGTTACGCCCGACGGTCCGCGCGGTCCGGCAGGTGTGTTCAAGGCGGGCGCGGCGGTGGCTGCAATGCGAGCCGGTGTGCCGCTTGTGCAGTGCCGTGTTACGTGTGGGTTTGCCATACGCCTGAACAGTTGGGATTCCTTCATGATTCCTCTTCCGTTTGCACGGGTGTGTGTGCACATTGCCGAGCCGATGATGATTGCACCGGATGCGTCGCGGGATGAGGTGAGCGCAGTATTGGAGCGGCTGTCGAATGCAGAACCAAAAGCGGTGTAGAATGAGCAACGGGGTATGATACACCCACACCCCGCAGCTACATCATGATGTACGGATGTGTTACTTCGTTGGGTTGAATGTCATGAAGATAACACCGATAGTCGGCGCAGATGAACCGGCTTCGTTGAAGCCCGTACTGTATTCCAGATACACGGGGAATTTCTCATTGCCGCTTTTCTTTAGATCCATGCTCCAGTAGTTGGGGTTTTCCTTCGATGAACCGTAGAGAATTGGTGCGTTACTTCGCTCGAAGGAGGGAGGAATCGTGCTGTTACCGAACCCGCTGTTGTTGAGCGACCATTTGTATTTGAAGTAATCCCAGTTCTGTGCGCGGTCGCGTTGAATCGTTGTTACGATGTCGTAGCGGATGCGGACGGTATTTGTCACTTTGGGCTGCTGTGCCTGAATGGTGTTTGATGCAGCAACCGGGCTTCCCATATCGCCGCTCATATTCAGCCAATACACCGAGTTTATTTCCGCATTGGTCAGGAATGTTGATTTTCCGTTGCCGGTATATGTCCAATCGCAGGCATAGACCGGTATCTGCACATCGGTAATATCGGTATTGTGGGTAAGCCGGCTTCCCGACGGGTAATCGTTGGTAGCCGGATAATCACGATTGAGCGTCGGGATATAATGCCGTGTGAACTGCGTATCCAAATAACGCGCATAATCATTTTTGAAAAACGTCCACCACGTACCGCTGCCTTTACCGCCGTAGATTGAGAGCAGCGGATTGATATATCGTGTTTCCGAACCGACTTTGTAAGTGGTCTGGTTCAGGTCGTAGTAGTCGAATGCTTCCGCTCCGGTAAATTCGGCATACATCGTGTTTTTCATCGAACCGTTGCCATAGGTGATTTCATTCCCTGACATCGTGTTGTTTGTCGTTATCCCATAGCTCTTCAACTTCAAGTCGAACGAGCCGTACTTGCTTGTTTTGAATGCAAGTTGATAGATAAGAAATTCATTTTCCTTGATATTGATAGCACCCAGTTTTGCCTCGCGTATGGCAAGGCGTGTGCTGTCGTTCCACGTGGTCACTTTGTCGCTGCTTTGCATAATCTTATCGGCACTTCCGCCCATGATACTATTCTTCACGCGCTTCCGAACAAATTGAATGATATAGATGGTCTCGGGTTGCAAGTTCACTTTGTCAAAATCGAACGTGGCGGTTTTTGCCGTATTGCCGTTCCACTTCAGGGGAATCTCCGCAATCACATCCGTACCCGACTGAACACGTTGGAATCGAGCAACAAACCTGTACTCTTCTCCGGCGGGCGGCGGCTTGGGCGAAGCAACCGAGTTCGGATAGGTGTTGAATCGCAGCGTGCCGTCATTCTGCCGACCTGTGTACCAGCAATAATACCGCATCATACGAGGTGGGTTCGTATAGATGACGTTGCTGTTCAGGATATGCTCCGGCGCATCACCGGTTGTGAATGTCCGCTCTTCAATTTCCGCATGGTCTTCGTTGCTGCCCTTGCTCTTTTTAATACGCTCCCACTTGCCTTTCAAGAATTCCTCGCCGCGTATTTCTATATGCGATGTCAAGGATACGTTTTCGGGTAACTCCTGCTCGGAGAGAAAAACCGCACCTTGCTCTTTGTTAATGACTTCATACGTGCCGGGTACTTCCTTCTTTGTCTTGTTGTTGGTAACGGTGAACTCGCGCACAAAGAACCGGAAATTCCGTGTTACCGAGTTGCCTTCGCTGTCGAACGATTGCAAGGGAATGGTATTTGATTTTTGCGTGGTGCTGATAGGAAGGGTGAACGATGCTTCGGGTCGGGCAAAGACATTCACATCTTTCACGCCCGTGGCGGGAGTCATGTCGGCTACAATATCCAGCCCGCCGAAGGGGTCGCCCTTACCTACATCGCATTTATTACCCCACGTGAATTTGAAACTCACCGAGCCGTGAATTTTACCGTTCAGCAGCGAGTACTCGCCATAGACCGCGCCGCGCAACCATGTGGGATTTGGCAAGCCCGCTTGTAGCGCAGCATACACGCCCACCGACAGAAGCGACACCTTTGCTTTGATAAACCAGACGTTGATATCTATACCGATGTCTGCTGTCATGCTTGTATATACTTGCCCTGTTGCATACCATCCGTTCAAGCCGATTTTCCCGCCTTCGGCGATTTCGCAATCAATGTCCTGATTCAGGATTGATATATCATAGCCGAAGCGGATACCGATCTCTGCGTAGAAAATGAGGAACTTCAATTCGCCGGTGCTGATGTTTATATCCAACCCGTGGGCAAAGCCGCTTCCCGTCTCGGTTTTGGGGTCGCGCGGTTGCGAGAATCCCGGCAGCTTCGCTTGAAATTCAGGCGGCAAGGGAGGTATGCCGGGCAGCGAGTTTTTTCCGACCATGAAATACGTGCCCACTGTGGCAAAGTCAAGCACATTCACTTGCACACGTGTCTTCGGGTCGCCGATTTTCAAATACCATTTTTGCGGCGAGATGTATATCCAGCAGTCGCCACCGCCCACAAGGATATTCCGTTTGCCGGACTTGAGCGAAATGTTCACACTGATTTTGCCATCGAAGATTTTTTCGTCGGCAAAGTAGTTGAAATCCGCCGAGCCGGAGATAATCGGATTTGACTCGCGGTTGGCGGGGTCGGGGGTGGAGACAAAATACCCGTTGCCGCCGAAGTGTATGAACTTCAACCCTCCGTTGCTGTGGAATGCAATCTCGAAGTTGATGTCGCCGTTGAATGCTCGGGGCGAGGGCATCGAAGCGAGGAAGATGGTTGCTTTCACACCGATGCTTGTTGTTGCATCGGGAATGTATTGCACTCCGGTTGGCGACGAGTTGTAACTGTCGGGGTTAAAGTTTGCCGCCATTTCTTCCGGTTCACCGTGAAGCTCTTTTGCCTTGGGCATCACGGGCGACTTCATGTGGTAATACACACCTCCGCCAAAACCGTTAATGCCTAATCCGGGCATAACAGGTATGCCGCCTTTCGATGTTTTAAACATCGCATCCACATACCAGTAGCGGTAGGGCGAGTTGCCGTTCTTATACGTTGTCGAACCGAATTGTACGGTTGCGGCAATTTCGGCAAGCGAGGGGATGGTTGCTTTTATCGCACCGCGGAATCCGTCGCCATACATTGCATCGCCTTTGTACAGGATGATTTCACCAACCATTTTCACTGCGCTCAGGTTGGCGTTGATAGTAATCTTGTTGAGTTCGGCGGAGTTCAAGTTCCATGCCTGCTTGCCGCCGTTTGTTGTCATCACACCCCATAGGGTGAATGCCGTTCCCGCGCATATCGCCGATTCCTCCTTCCCGTCTAAATTCAGGTGGAATGCCACGCGCAAGCCGCGTTCCTTATCATTCTTACCCTCGATAACGCTGATACCTTCGCCCTTCTGGGGATTGATGCCGATAGGAAAGCCGGCGAAGAATTTATTAGGACTTGCAAGCGAGAGCGTCTTCACCGTCAGGTACGGTGCTTTATTCATTATCGTCAATTCTTCGAAGTGCGCGTTCGGTATGTTTATCTGCACATTCTTCAACTTGTCCAACTTCTTATTGATAGTCAGATCGCCGTTCAGGATTGCTTTAATGGTAACGTTGTTATTGACTGCGGTAATGCTTATGCCGCTATTGGGATTGAGCTTGAGTTGCGCTATCCACAACTTTGCTTCGATTGTATCGAGCGTGAGTACCGAGAACTCCGTTTTCACACCGCTTTGGCTACCACTAAGAAGGCAGGAATACGCCACGCCTCCGTCATCAACCGGCAGCTGTATTTTTCCGAAAAATCCACCACTGCTCAATGAGTTGTTCACGAAGCCGATATGAAGCGAATCCATCGAGAACGCCCAACCGCCCACGTTGCCGTCCTTCATCGTGCTGAACACAGGTGCAACGGTTGCACCGCCGGTAAATCCTGTTCTGTCAATCAGCACATTGGCAAGGGCTATGGTGATATTCTTATTGTTTTGCTTTAGGTAGTCGGGAAGAGTTAGGGTGAGTTGCTTAAAGGCAAAGCCGCGCCACTCGTTTGTTTTTGTACCGTTGTACGAAGGCGGAAACGCCATGCCTTGCGCGTTGCGCTTGTCGGAAAAATCAAAGACGACCTGATTGCAGGAGAACTTCATCCCTTGAAAATTCTTGACGGTGAAATCATCCACCGTTACGGTAGCCAGAATATCACCCCATCGTGCGGCATTTATCTTCACCGCCGCTTGCAATGGTCCGCCCCCGTTTGCCTTTACCACTTTTTGGTTATCAAAGGTGAACACAGCATCAAGCTGCATTTCCTTGTAGCCGTTGCAATCCCATTTCAGAAATGTGCCGTTGTTGCCATCGGCTGCCTTCACAGTGAGTTTATGATTTCCCCAAGGTATCTCTTTGTCGGTGCCGAGCATCGTCAGTTTTTGCAATCCGTCCACACTGAGTCCCGTGGGGTGGAAGCATACATTCTTTTGTGCAAAAGCAAGAATCTTATTCTGTGCATCGGGGATGTCAATGTTCATCACTGCATTCAGCCGTGCGCCGTCGGGAGCAAATTCGATTGCCACAATATCAATCAGTTGCAGGTCAAGGTCAACAAGTTTCGAGAAGGCGAACGGCAGGTTCTGCGGCACATTCAGGTTCAGATGTTGGGTGTGTTTATTCTGCGCCTTGATGTAGTTGGTCAGTTGCTGTACCTTGGTTTCCGTCAGGTTGTCTATGTTCTGCGAGAAATTCTTGAACTCGTCGGTTACCTGCGCGGCGGGATCGTAAGCACCGCGTGCTTTGCCCTCGAACACCTTGTGCTGTGCATTGACCTTCAGCCCGGAGAATACCGACTTCAACCGTACCTTAAAGAGCGGCATATTGATTTCGCCCTCGCCCGTCAGGTTTGCCGCACTGCCGTTCTGCACATTGGTCAATGTCATGATGAAGTATCCTATCTGCACCTCGTCGCCGTTCTTGTAGGTATAGTTCGAGGCAGGTCCTTGCGGTAGCGGTTGCGGCGCGCAATTCAGTTTCGCACAGTCGGGTGCATAGTTCTCGTCGAGATTATTGTTTTGATTATTGTTCTGGTTATTGTTGTTATTATTCTGATTACCGTAGGTCAATGCACATGCTGCGCTATGACCGTTGTTCTTGAAGAAATAATCATTCATGCCGTTCATGTTCGCCGCTGTGACGCGGTACGCATACGATTTCCCTTGCTCAAGCTTGGGGTCGTTGGCGGTGAACATATAGCTGTTGGTTGTTATGGTCTTGCGGAAGAACGGCGGGTCGGTGGCGGCAATCACCGCCTGATTGGGATTGATATTTTGCGGATTCATCTCAACCACCGTGAGGGTGTATTGCACCTTGCCCGGAATTGTTCCGGCGGGTATGGTCCACGTAAAGAGAACGTTCTGCGGATTCGCCACCTGCACAACAGCATTACACTGCGGCTGTTGTATCATGGGCGGCTCGATATGCGTAATGATAAAATTGGCGCAGCCGCTCGGAGCCGGCATTGAAAGGGCTTTTGCAGAGCCGAATTCATACGCTTGCATACACATGGAATACCCGCCTTCGGGAAGTCCGTTACCCAATACCACCTGTTGCTTCGAGATGCCGGTGAATTGCAGGTTGTTCGGGTCGAAGTATTCCTTCAGTTCCACACCGACAAGTTGCCGCGATTGATTTGCATTAAGAACGATTGCCTTCGACGGCATGAACTCTTTCGGCACTGCTATGATAATACCGTTGTTCTGTCCTTTCACAGAACCGACAAGGCGGAGTTGCTGCTGCTTGTTGGTTGTGTTGGTCAGCGTGATAACAATTTTGTTTTGCATACCAACGTAGTCCGAGAGATACGGGCTGTAGGGCGGGATAAGTTGTGTCGTCACCACTACATCGTTCTGGGCTGTAAGCGGCATGGATACCAACACGATGCAAGCAAGCACATGCAGAATTGTTGATACAGAATGGGTCGGTGTGATACTCTTCGGCGAGTCGTTCTGATGTGCGTTGCGTTGTTGTGCGCGTTGCAATACTGTTTTCACTGTTTTGCTTAATCGAATGATGTGAAGACAACCCGTGACTAACATAGTACGCAGGAAACCTTTCGGACGGTTGCCATTGCGTGTTTGCCGAAGTAAGGTTATCATCCGCTGAGCGCAGTCGCGCTGTTCAGAATGTGAGGACATAGCTAAGGACTCCGCTTAGTTCTTGAAATTCGGTGACGGGCGAGGCGGAACGCATCGCGGTCGTTGTTAATTCGATAGTGTGCCGTTCGTGCGGGCGGTATGAGGCGGTTACACCGGCTGTCAGCACAGTAGCCGATGTTTGAAGAGATATGCTTGTTGTTGCACCAAGAGAAAGGGTATTCTCGTACATTGACGCTGTGCCTCCGGCGGAAATACCCGATGCCGAAAATGTTCCGGCGGAATTGGTGAGTGAGTTGTGGTTCGCATTACAGTTGATACTGATACCGCTCCGCGTCCATGATGCCACATAGCCAAGCGATGCGGAAAGCGATGTGTACTGCGAGAACTGTGCGGTGCGTGCGTTGCCGTCGGACAGACGCTGTACCATCAGCATTCCCACAAATGTTTGGGAAAGCAGCGAGTCCATAAGCGTGTAGCGCGGTGTGACGGTGAGCGACGGATTGGAAAAATTCATCCGCAGGGAATCAACGACCGCAACAGTACCGTCGCGCTGCGAGGTGTTCATTGTTGAAGCGGACACATCCACACCAAAGAATGCCGATGGCGCATAGCTGAATTGTGCGTTGATATTCTCACGGTGTGTTGTGCTTAGTTTCTTACCCTGCACATTGTCGTTCATCCTTTGATATTGCACGCGCACGCGCAGCATGTTATCAAACAGCGTAAGCGACGGCGTAACACTCCATTGTATCTGGTCATTGTTGATAAAGTAAATTCCCATGGATTTATAGTCGGGGTCAATGCGCGAGAACGTAAGATCAATCCCGACTGACGGTGTGTTGAGCGAGAGACCGCCTTGTAAAGCGGTGAAAACATTGGTGGATTGCCGGACGGTAAGCAATGGCGAGAGTGAAGACGTAATGCCGGAGTTATCCGAGAAAACATCCGAGCGAACATCACGTGTGTAGCTGCTTGCGCCTGCATCGGCATAGGCGGATACGCCCTCGGCGATAGCAATGCGGGTTGATGCACCAAGTACAAGGTTTTCTGCGGGAAGAACATCGCTTGCGCGCGGCGCAAGACGCAGCGAGGATGTATCATCGCGGGCTTTGAGAACACTGACATCTATAAACGTGGAGCCGTCGCCGTACCCGAGTTTTGCCGCCCATCCTGTTCGCCTGTATGCGGGTAGTTGTTGTAGCAACCGGAGCGTGTCTTCTTCCACTGCCGATTGAAATTCGCCATTCATGGCACTGATGCGCCAGTTGCCGGGCGTTAGGTCCACACCCCATCCAAGAAACTGGTGCCCGCCTAATGTAAATGGTGAGTAATTCACATTGCGGTATCCAGCGTGGGCGGTAATCCATTTGTAGCGCGGGCTTACACCTATCTGATTGAACGGCTGTGCAAACGAGCGCGCTTGTTCGCTATAGGTGAATGTGAACGGCAAGGCAAGGTCGGCAAGGTTGATGTTCACCGTGCCGCTGAAAACATACGAGAGCGGTACGCGGCGGTCGGCAATACCCTGTGCGCTATATCCCACAATGCGGCTCAACACCGAACCGGTAACAGAATACGCATCGGCACTTGTGATACGTTCGGCATCCTGTGCATGAAGCACAATACTGCTGACAAGGAGCACTACTGTAGTTATGTGTGCCGGAGAAATGATAATACGAATGTTCATGGTTCAAAATTCCGACGATATGCTCCAGAACCCCGTACCACAATTTCGTATAAATAAAGTTTCCGGTGGAAGCGCACAATCGCTGTTCGGAGAGAGTTCGCTAACTTACTGTGTTCCCTCACCCGACTCACGCATAGCAGAGCACTGTATGAAGACAGCATCCGACGACGTATTCGTCTTAATCAAATCACTTAGCCCGCTCGAGAAGCGGTACTTCAAGGTTGTGACGGGCATGACGGAAGAAGGGAAGGGAAAGGATTACCATGCACTCTTTGATTGTATTGACAAGATGGATGAGTATGATGAAGAGAGCATTGTCCTGAAGTATCCCGACACAAAGTTTTCCAAGAATCTTCCTGTTGCAAAGAAGTATCTCTTCGATATCCTTATGCGCTCGCTTGTTGATTATCACTCCGCCAATACCGCTGCCCATGATGTGCGCTATAAAATTCGCGGCGCACAGATTCTGCGTGAGCGCAACATGCACGACTTAGCCAACAAGCAACTCGTATCGGCAAAAAAACTTGCCGAGAAACATGAAGGACATATCTTCCTCTTGCAGATTTTACAACAGGACGCGAGGACTGTCGGCAATCTGAGTGATGATGTCATCACCGATAAACTGAACTCATTCGAGCAATTGCTGGGCGAGTATCTGCACTTGATTGAATTCGACACAAAGTTTGTGCTTCTGTACTTCCGGTCGCTTACACTCTTCCGGCAGATACGTTATGTGCGTACCGACGATGACCGTACCCGGCTCGAGGAACTGCTTACCCATCCGTTACTGAAAGAAACTCCCGACACCGCCGTACCCGGACATCTGATTACACACCATGCCATACTAAGCCGTATTTACTTTATGCTCGGTGATTACGAGGCATCATACGTTAATCATAAAATATGTGTGGAGCAGTGGGAAGCGCATCCCGAAAAGATAGAGCGCGGAGTGGGCGACTATGCGGGGGCTTTGGTGAACTTCGCCACACGTTGTATCAAAACACACCGCTACGATGAATTCCGTATCGCGGTGAATAAATTTAAAGCACTGACTGATTCAAGTGTCCGTATTCGCATGATCGGCTACGAGGCGGTACACCCGCTGGACCTTATGTATGCCATTCAAACAGGACAGTTCGAGTTGATTGACGGGGTTATATCTGCCATTGCAAGCGACCAACACTACTTTAAGCAACACTCCATTCCCTTCTCGTCGGCTAATATCAATTTCAGCATTCTGAACGTGCTTGTTGTACTCGAGCGGTACGACGAAGCGTTGAGATACGCGAATATGATTTTGAACACGACGGGAATTGAAAGCGAACTGCTTACGTTCACCAAACTCATCACTCTTATCATCCATATCGAACTTGGCAATATTGACTTGGTGGAATACAACGTCCGCTCGTTGTACAGGCATCTTCGCAAAACGAAACGTATGCTTCACTTCGAGGAGATCTTCTTGAAGTACGTTCGCAAATTCACTGTGGCATCGGATAACAAAAAGTTCGTTGCATTACTGCGCCAAATGCACGCGGAACTCTATGACATTTCCCGCAACCCCTACGAAGCGCGCGCATTTGAGTACTTCGACATGCTTTCGTGGCTTGAGTCCAAAATCGAAGGCATACCGTTCAGCACTGTTATCTATCGCAGAGCGCAGCAACCGGCGGGCTGATCGTGTATATGGGAATTGCATCAGCCGGGTACGTCGCTGCCGTCAGTCGCGCACGGTCACAGTATTGGAATACGTCATCGCCGATTCCACACCGTCGTCTTGCACCACCTTGATTCCAAACCTGTAACTGCGACCTTTGCGTACTGCTATTGTTGCATACGATGTGGCAGTTGCGGGCAATGAAGCAAGCAGCGTGGAACCATCATCACCATTCGAAGCATAGATAAGAAGCTCTCCGCCTGATGCTCCCGCCGCAGTCCACGAAAGGTTCAGCATCGAACGCACTGAATCATAAACAGCAACAACAGACGACGGAAGGAGCGAACGTAACACAGGATAGCGGCGCAGTTCCACTGAATTCGACGGTTGTGATACCAACCCCGCGTTGTCCACTGCAATAACCGCGTATTCAAACGTGCGACCTGATTCCGCATTGCGGTCGGCATACGTTCCCGATGCCGATGAATCAATCCGTATCCACGCTGTTGTGTCGCTTCCTGCAATACGGCGCACAACATAGTGCCGTACAACATCCGTACTCGACGAGAAAGCATAGCGGAGGTTCATCGTGCTGTCGGTGACACTGCTTGCCGTGATGCGTGGAGCAGTGGGCGCAACAATGTCGGGCTTTGTCAATTCAATAACGCGACTGAACGGCGAGTGGTTGAAGTTCTCATCCAAAGCGTTCACTTTGTAGAAAATCGTTTTCGTCAGGGTGTTCAGTTCAAGCACGGTTGTGTAGCTTGTGTCACGGGTGATGTCGGTGGTCAGTTGTATCCACTCATGGTCAAGCTGATTTGTATAGAAGACGCGGTATCCTTTCAGGTCGGATTCTGTATTGCGATTCCAACGGATGTGTACCATGCCTGTTGAATCAACATTTGCCGATATAATGGTTGGAGCGGCGGGTGGAATGGAATCGGTGGTAAGCAATCGCAGCGGGATTGACGAGCGTGCGTTGCCTGCGGTATCATAGACGGTGACAACATAATACAACGGTGTGCCGGTTGCCGATGTTTTATCATAATACTCGCGGGCGGATACTGACAAACGGGGTGTGATATCGGTGAAGTCCGCTTCCGGATTCGGTGCGGTGGCAACGGTGAATCCCGCCACATCCCTGTCGCCGTCGGGTAACGACCACCGCACGTGCGCTCCCTGTTCCGTCATCACCGGACGTTGCAAAATCGGCTGAAGCGGCGGTGTTTTATCGCGCCCCATGGCTTTGACAGCCATACCCGGCGGAGTGGACTCGCCGAACGGAGTGATAGCACGGATGCGATACAGTGCGGGCTTGTAATTCTCGGTCAGTGCAACACGGTATTCCAATGTCGTGCCGCGCATATTCGCCGATGCGTCGCTATTATCCAATGCTGTATAGATAGTGCGGTTCACAGAACGGAAGGTGGCACCACCATTGGTGGATTGCTCTATCCAATAGCCCGATGCGCCGTCGGCACCGTTGTACTTCTCCCACCGTAATACAAC
Organism: Candidatus Kapaibacterium sp.; assembly: GCA_016788605.1. Classification (GTDB taxonomy): domain Bacteria; phylum Bacteroidota; class Ignavibacteria; order Kapaibacteriales; family NICIL-2; genus JAEUSO01. Next base: position 13,038 of record JAEUSO010000059.1, read on the forward strand.
TTCACGTTCTTGCTCTTCAACCCGGAGCGATTCTACTGCGGGCAATGGTTGATGCGGAGTAACCTGTACGACAACGAATGCCGTATCATGCTGCTGTGTTGCCGATACCGTAGCCGAATACACACGGTAGATATACTCTTTGCCGCGCTGCGCCGTTCTATCCACAAAACGAAGTGCCATTGCCGATGCGATTGCCGCCGACTGTTCGGCAACCAAATGACCGTAGCCATGCAATGCCTGCTGCTGTGTAAATGTCTCAGTGATGTTTCCTAATCCGTCGGCTCCGCCCGATGAACTCATCGCCTGTCCGTAGATTGTTTGCACGGCGACTGCGGCAAGCGAATCA
>JAEUSO010000005.1 GCA_016788605.1 Candidatus Kapaibacterium sp.
GTGAAAAATAAGAGAATATGTAACACCTGTGTGTGGGGGGGGGGGTACCCGCGACCGAGTTCTACCCGCCCGCTTCCAGTAGTAGCAGAGTGTTGTAAGGGGCTATAGTCATGCGCGGAGATCATACACACTGTGTGGTTTGTGACGAGCAGACGCTTCTTTTCTGCAATAGTACAAAAGTTATGTTCAAGAATTGCAAAAAAGTTTCTGCCTTCTACCAAACGGCGGATTTTGGAAGGGGAATGATAACGGATAATCCGCCCCCGTCCCCGCCAATTCTTGCGGCTTGGAAGGGAAACAACAGTGTGCCGATTGCGGCTTCCTATATTTGCCGTGCAGCAAGACCAAAGCATGGCATCACCGGTATGCACGCCGCACAGAACCGGATGCAACAGGCACAGACCAACACAGTATGTTCAGCAAAGTACAACCGTTTCCCTTTATTAAAATGCGCGACATGACAGAGTGCGGAACCACCTGTCTTGCCATGATATTCAAGCACTACGGGTTGGTGAATATCCAAGCCGCCCTGCGCGAGATTGCGGGCGTTACCGCCTATGGAACCGACCTGCTGACGCTCTCGCGTGTGGCGGAGCGGTTCGGCTTCCAAACGCAAGGTGTCCGCACCAAATTCGAGTATCTGCGCCGCGTATCGCTTCCGTGCATCGCCCATTACGAAGGCAACCATTATGTGGTGGTGTACAAAGCCGATGCGGAGAGCGTCTGGGTGGCGAATCCGGCATCGGGCAAAGAGAAAATGAGCCGCTCGGAATTTGCACAAAAGTGGAATGGAATCCTGCTCCTTGTCGAACCATCGGGCGATACCTCCGCCATGCGCGATTCGGCGGAACTTGCCGAGCAGTATGCAAGCCGCTCTCACGAGGCGCAGCGAGGGTTTTACCGTTCGTTACTTGCACCGTTCCGCAGGCAAATAGCCGCCGTTGCGGGTGTGTCGCTGCTGTTGGTTATCCTCTCGCTTGCGTTGCCGTTCTTTACCCAAAGCGTGATTGACAGTGTGCTTGTGTTGCAGAACAAGAACCTGCTCTACGCGCTGCTTCTAGCAATGGTGATTGTGTTTGTGATGCAGGTTGCACTTACCTACACGCGGCATCTGCTTATGGCGCGGCTGCGGGTGAATTTCGAGTTCGAGTTTTTCAGCCGCTTCTTCCGGCGGATGCTGCATTTGCCGCAACCCTACTTCGATGCCCACAAACGCGAGGACTTCATCCAGCGTTTTCAAGAGAATGTGAAAGTGCGGAACATCCTGAATGCCGGCACGGTGCAGTCGTTGCTCGATGTGTCGTTGCTTGTGGTGCTGATTCCGGTGATGTTTCTCTACAACGCAGAGCTTGCCGTCATCGGCTCTGCATCGCTTGTGGTGTTTATCCTTACCACCATTGCCTTCACCCCGCGCATTCGCCGCCTGCAAGAAAAAGTATTCTATGAAAACGCCCGCACAATGGGTGCGTTTGTGGACACGCTTCTGGGTATGACTACGATTAAACTTCTTGCCGCCGAAACACTGAAGTACTGGCAGTGGCGCGCAACCTACAAGCGTACACTCGGCAATACCTTCACTGCATCGCGCACGCAGATCATGATGAGTTCGCTGATGCGCACGGTGATGCTGCTTGGTCAGGTAAGCGTGTATTGGTACGGCGCGTATATCACCTTTGGCGGCGGCATGACGATAGGACAGTACATTGCATTCCTCACGTTGTTCGGGATTATCCTGAATGCGGCATCAAGCATCAGCGACGTGTGGTTTGTGATGACCGACGCAGCAGTGACGCTGGCACGGTTGAACGACGTTTTCGAGCAAGAACCCGAGCACGCCGACATTGCCGGACAAACCACCGCTCTTGCCGACGGCGGTATCGAGTTCCGCAACGTGTGGTTCTCGTACGACGGCAGCGAACACCACGCTTTGAGCGACATCAGTTTTTCGGTTGCGCCGGGCGAGCGGATTGGCATCGTGGGTCGCAACGGTTCGGGTAAAACAACGTTGGTAAAACTGTTGGTGAAATTCTACGAGCATTACAAAGGCAGCATCCACATCGGTTCGGCGGAACTGCGCTCGTACCATCCGCAATACCTCCGCATGGGCGTGTATATGCTGCCGCAACATGTGTATGTGTTCAACGGTTCGATTGCCGATAACATTCGCGCAGCAAAGCCCGATGCGCCGATGGAAGATGTTATCCGCGCCGCCAAGCTCGCCGACCTTCATGAGTTTATCGGTTCGCTGTATTTGGGCTACAACCACAAGATAGGCGAAAGCGGCTCGGATCTTTCGGGCGGGCAGCGGTTGAAGCTGGCATTCGCACGTCTCTTTCTCTCGCAACCGGAAATCATCATTCTCGACGAAGCAAGCAGCGCGCTCGATGTTATCGCCGAGCAGCGCATTATGAAGAACGTGTATGAGGTGTTTGCCGGAAAGACCGTGATTTCCATCGCCCACCGGCTTAGCACATTGCAGCACGTGGACAGGATTATCATGCTCGACGACGGTCGCATCCTTGAGCAGGGCACACACGACGAACTTGTTGCCAAGCGCGGCGGCTACCATACGTTCATCACCACGTATGTCGGGTGACGAATATCATAATTTCTTCCTCACCCGATCACTTCCAACTTGGCGAACTTTATCATCAGGTGCTTTCTGCCCGCGCCGGGGAAATTGATGACCGCTTTTTGATTGTCGCCCGTGCCGGTGACGCTCTCGACCGTGCCGTTGCCGAAGAGCTTATGAGCGACCTTCATACCTCTGCGAACAGCAACGTGTGTGCTGCCGCCATCCATCTGCGAGTAGTTCTCGGTGCTTGGAATATCATCAAATGCGGGACGCATCGGTGCGGCGGGTTTCGGCGGAGGTGCAGGTTTGGTTGCGGGCATCCGCATGGGAATGTTGCGCGGTGCGGGTTGCGGTGCGGATTGCGCCAGTTGCGGTTGGGAGTAGGCGGGCGGTGCGTCAAAGCGGTTGCGCTCGAACTGCTCGCTTCGCCGTTTGCGTGCCGACCAATTCACGGTTTCTTCGGGCAGTTCATGGAGGAATGACGATGGAGTGGAATACTCAACGCTGCCGAACCTCATGCGCCGCTCGGCGTAGGTTATATACAGCCGCTCGCGTGCACGGGTGATTCCCACGTACATCAACCGTCGCTCTTCTTCGCGCTCGTCGGCGTGCGAGTTGTCTTTTACCAATGGCAGCAGTCCTTCTTCCGCTCCGGCGATAATAACCACCGGAAACTCCAATCCCTTTGCAGCGTGCAGTGTCATCAGCGCAACGCGGTTTTTGGTTGTATCGGCTTCGTCCACATCGCTCATCAAGGCAAGGCGTTGCAGGTAGTCCTGAAGCGACGGCTCTTCCTCGGTCAAGGTGTATTCGCTAATGTCGGTAAGCAGGCGCACGATGTTGTTGTAGCGGTCTTCGGCTTCGTCGGTGTGCTGCTCGCGGTACATCTGCAGCAGCCCTGTGGATTCGATGTATTGCTGCGCCAGTTCATCGGGCGGGAGTTCGTCGCGCTTGCCGGCAAAGCGGTCAACGAGCGATGCAAAATCATACGCAGCATTTTGTGCGCGTTTCATCAGCGAGGGAATATCGCCCGAACGCCGGAACGCATCAAGAAGTCCGATACCTTGCACTTCCGCCCACGCCTGAATCCTGCCAAGCGATGTGTCGCCTATGCCGCGCGACGGCTCGTTCACGATACGCAGCAGCGATTCGCCGTCGTTGGGATTGATAAGCAATCGCAGGTAAGCCGCCGTGTCCTTCACTTCCTTGCGCTTGTAGAACGAGACACCGCTAATGATGGTATAGGGAACGTTCGAGCGGCGCAGCGCGTCTTCGAGCGGTTGCGATTGTGCATTCGTGCGGTACAGCACTGCCACGTCGCGCGGAGTGATGCCGCCTGATTGCACTTCCTGCTGGATGATTGTTACCACCCGCTCGGCTTCCTCGCGGTCGTCGCGGCTTTGCACAATCAATATCGGGTCGCCGTCGCTGTTCTCCGTCCAAAGCGTTTTGGGTATTTGCTTGCGGTTGTGTTTTATCACGCCGTCGGCGGCGGCAAGGATGCTTTTGGTACTGCGGTAATTCTGCTCAAGCCGCACTACGGTTGCTTCGGGGTAATCCTTCTGGAAGTCCAGGATGTTGCGGATGTCAGCCCCGCGCCACCGGTAAATGCTTTGCGCGTCGTCGCCCACAACGCATACGTTCCGGTGCGCCCCCGCCAGCAGTTGCACGGCAATGTACTGTGCGCGGTTCGTATCCTGGTATTCGTCCACAAGCAGGTGCGTGAACCGAGTTTGATATTTTGCAAGCATCTGTTCGGATGATTCCAACAGCCGTATCATATTCAGCAACAGGTCGTCGAAATCCATTGCATTGTTGCGGCGCAACGTCCGCTCGTAGGTCTCGTACACCTTCGCAATCTGCCTCTCGCGGAAATCACTTGCATTCGTTGCGTAGTCCTGCCAGCTTGCCATTTGGTTCTTTGCCGAGGATATCGCCGAGCGGATGCTTTGCGCCGAAATGGTTTGTGTGGAGATTCCCAACGACGACATCGCATTGCGGATAACGCTGAGTTGGTCGTCGGTATCGTAAATCGTAAAGGTGTTCGTATAACCGAGCGACTCAGCTTCCATTCGCAGAATCCGCGCAAAAATCGAGTGGAATGTTCCCGCCCAAATCCTCCGCGCCGCATCCTCGCTGCATATCCGCCCGATACGCTCTTTCATTTCCGCAGCCGCCTTGTTCGTGAACGTGAGTGCAAGTACCTCCCACGGCTTCACACCGTGTTGAATCAGATGGGCGATGCGATAGGTAAGAACACGGGTTTTGCCGCTGCCCGCGCCCGCCACAATCAATAGCGGACCCTTGGTTGTTGTTACCGCAGTCCGTTGCGCGTCGTTCAATCCGCCAAGAAAATCCTGCATGGCGGTCTTCTCCGCTGTGGGGCTTGCATTCTGTTCGTCCTGTGTTACTTTTTTCAATTTCAAATTCATGGTGTTTCATACGATGGGTGATGCTGCGCCGCAAAGATAACCTTGTATCCCCTCCGGCGCCGAAGCGACCCTCCTGCGCCGACACACGGGCGGGAAAGACCCGCTGCCTGTCGCGGTGGCTTGGGGGCGTATGGCAAGATAGTTGCCCTAATAACGGGGCGGCGTTACAGAAACGCTGCTTGGCATCCGATACTCCCGCTGTGAACTCTCGTGTTTTCCCGTCGGGGGAAAGCGGAATGCCCGCACCTGTGCTTGTTTGCAAGAGCGAAGCGCGGGGGCGGACGTATCACCCACACACAACGGATTCATCATCATGGCAAAGCGGTTTCAGTTCCGGCTCGAGACACTACACAAGCACCGACAGCGCGAAACCGATTCGGCAAAGCGCGCTTTTGGCGAGGTGGCGCAGATGCGGATGGCAAAAGAGCGCGAGATTGACGGGCGCACCGGCTATCTGAACGCATTGCTTACCGCGCCGCCCAAAGGCAAAGTACATGAATTGCAAGCGTACTCGTCGCATATCGCCGCCGTACGCGAACACATCGAGGTACTGAAAGCCGAGCTTGCCAACATTGCCGAAATAGAAGCAATGCGCCGCAACGAACTTACCCGTACCATGCGTGATGAAAACGTCCTTGACACGCTGCGCGATAAACACGTCGAGCAGCACCGCCAAGCACTGCTTGCCGAAGAGCAAGCTACCCTCGACGAAATCGCACTCCGCTCGAAACCGCTCCTGAGCGGCATGTAGCGGGGCTCTGCGCCGGAGAAACACACGTTCACCGATAGCTGTATGTTGGAATAACCACGCACGAAGGAACGTCTGTGTCGGGCAAGCAACTTCTCATCATTGTCATACTTAGTTCTCTTACGTTTCTGCTGATTGCAGGGGCGGGGGGATACGTGTATTACACCCAGCCCGAACTTCTTGGAACAACCAACCCTTATATCAAGCGCGACACAACTCAAAAGCCCGACCCCCTGAAACTTGAAGCCGAACGGCTGCAACGCACCACCGACTCGCTTGCCAAAGCAATGGCTGCCGCGAGTGATTCGCTTAGTCGCTCGGTGCAGCGCGCCGACGAGCTTGCCATGGAACTGAAACGGTTTCACGAGAGCGAGGAAGCGGCAAAAAAACAACGGCTCTCGAACGAGGCAAAAGCCGAGCGCGACTCGATCCGGCTAAAGAAAATGCGCTCGTTTGCCGAAATGTATGATAAAGCCGACCCTGCGGAAGTGGCAAACATCCTGAAAGAATCCGACAGCAACTATGCTGCACAGGTGCTTCAGATGATGAAGCGCAAGAACGCAGCTAAGGTTATTGAAAAACTGCCGCCCGCAAAGGCGGTTGCCATTGCAAAAGCAGGCACGGACTGACACTCCGCGTTTGCTCTCCCGCGTTATCAATCTGTCAGGACGACACCGTAACGCACCTCACAACGACACCACATGCAGGACGCACTATGATTCAACTTGCCGACATTCTCAGCTCACTGTTTCCCTCGCTTTCACAAGGCGCGGCAACAGGCGTTTCCACAGACACCGCCACGGCAATCCCATTCAGCGATGTGCTTGATACGGCGGAAACAGAAATCCAAGCGGGCGAATCTCCGGCACTCTTCGGTATCGGCAACGGTATCGAAGAAGGGAGCGAATCATTGCCCTTGCCAATAGCAACACAACCTCAACACAAACATCCTAATCCGGAACTGCTTCAAGCTGCGGGCGATGTATCCATTGCGGATGATGTTGCAGACACGGCACTGCTTTTAGATGCTGAACCGGAGACAGTGCGCGCATCCATCTTCGATGCCGAAACACTTGTTCCCGCCTACGACGGAACGGAGCAGGTTGTTCGCATGAACGACGGCGAACTGACCGTAACACCGTATTCGCCGCCCGCACCTGAAGCACCGGTGCTCCGCAACGACTACACCGAGTTCATGAATGTGATGAACACACGCAATGCCGTTGCAAACGACGGTGTAATGTTCCAATCACAGCCCGTAGTGCAATCGCTTTTCGAGCCACATCACTTTGCAGCATTTGCATCAACGCAGCAATCCATTCAACATGCAACGCCACAAGAAATTCACGTAGCCGGCAATGATGGGAAACGTGTGGAAACACCGCTGCAACAACAAGTGCACGTGACGGTGCATTCCGATGCCGACTCACTTTTGCTTCGTGCAACGATGCCGGTTGCCATTCCTGTGGTTGCACCATCAGAACCATCACCTGAACAGTTGGCAGAGAACATATCTCCCGACACTGTTGAGTTACATCCGCAGGTACGGCAGGCACTATCGGTGTTGCTGCACGAAGCCGCCGCAGCATCAACTGCAACGGTTTTGCCACCTGTGATTGGCTCGGTCTCGGCAAAGCCCGCATCAAAACACACATCGAATAGCACAGACGTTGTAACTGCGCCTGTTGTCGGCATCACAGTGATGACAACGATTCCCGATACCGATGAAGCATCGGTTGCAACGGTACTCAATGCCGTCCGCGATGCCGTTGTTGCCACACCCGGTTTTACTAATGCTGTTGTGAATATCGAGCTAACAACAGTCCCTGCCGAACACACAAAGGATGGCGGTATAAACCAAAATGATAATGAAGAGGTAACGGCGGAAAGCGATTCGCAAGAACATGAGATAACGAAGAACGGGACATCGCTCATCAATCCGCCGATGATTCAATCCATCCGGTTGGATGCGCCCGCACAGATACTCCCCACACAGATTATCAATGTACCTGTACTAACAGTTCAACAACCGTCTGCAAAACAAGAACAACATGTCTCGGCGAACGACACGGTAGTCCGTTCTACGGCTACAGTTCAGAATAGTGATACTACACGTGCTGTTGCAGAATCAACCGTTGCTATTGACAGCAACCTGCCGGATGGCACATTACCGGAAATACAAACACAAACACCCGTACAATTTCAGCCGGATATTCCAGAAGCGGAAACTGTTCTGAACGGCGCAAACCCGCAACGGAGCTTGTTCGGCGGCGAGCATATCAGCGTTGCATTGAAGCCGATTGCCACAGCGTTTGCCACATTGATTGACTCTGCGAACTCATTGGGATTGAATGTGAAAGAGGCAGAGATACATCTGCCGGTATCGGAGCATACCGATGGTCATACACCGCAATATCATGTAAAAGATGCTGCCTTGGATGGAGAGTTACCCGTACACCAACAGGAAGTGCAACCGACAGTCAATCATACATCACTGAGCGCAGTCGTAGAGGTGCATAACAATCCAACCGGAACGCTAACCCAACCTGCACCGGTAACAACGGAACGCACTGATACTGTGCCGTTGCCAACAGAGGACAAACGTGTTGTGTACTCTGTTGATGCGCAGGACTCAACAGATGTTCTCGTGACTTCGGCGCAACGTCACGAGCCGTTACGCCAGAGTGCAAGTACCCTGACAGAATCACCTGTCGAGATAGCCGTGGGTGACAATCAACCTGTGGTGAAGTATGAGCAACATGAGGTCAATGCGGCAAACACATCAGTCGCTGCACCTGTAAAGAATGTCGTCACGCTTCCGGCGGAAGACGAGCCGCAATCACAGGTTAAGTTGAGCGCGGTGAAACTGACGGAGACAAACATTGAAACGACCTCGGTATCTGCTGAAACCGGCGCACTGCCATTGCATAACGAACGCAATTCAGAGTACACCAGACAGGGTGTTTCTGCTGCCACTCAATACAATACGATTGATGCAAAGAAACCAGTTGCCGTTACGAAAAATGATGTCGCACCCTTTCTGCGGACTGACACGGTTCATGGTACAACCCAGTCAATGATTGCATCTGCTAACAATGTTAAAGAGAACGTGAGCAATACGACACCGTCTCTGTTTAATGATGTTCTTCGTCCGGTGCAAACGGACAGTGCTGTTCTTGATAATGGTATCGGTAAAAGTGATGCTTATGCCGCACCATCGGAATCCGTTGTTGATAATGATGCCGTGAAACAAGCGGTATCTGTTCCATTGCCCGGAAGCACGCAATCAAAGAATGAAAAAACGCTGGCGCAGTCGGTGATAACGTCCGCTCCAATCAACGAAGCGTCTGTTTTCAACAACGAAGTCCATCGCAGTGAAACACTTGTGAACGACATCGAACAAGCACAACCAACCTCACGGCAAACGCAAAACAAAAACACAATACAACAATCAGCAATACACACCGAATCACTGAATACAACAGACATTAAGCTATCACCTGCACTGAAGGATTTGGCTGAACCTGTTGCAGGACAGAAAACGGAAATCCGTGTGCAAGAACCTGCGTTGCAACACGAAACAGCCGAAACGAATATCGAACAGAACACCATCGCTCAACAGACAAAGGTTGCTATCACACCGCGTTATGAGATGCTTGATAGTTCGGTTGCGTATCAAGAAGACAGTATAACTCCTGATGCTAAGAACCAAACTCACGTGTCGTTGAAAACAAGTCCTGATGGGGCTTTCAAGAGTAGTGCTATTCCTGATACTAATGATAAACCACAGACCGAAGCGGTGCAGCAATCATTCCAACAACAACCTGTTCACCGCGTTCAGGAAATGCGCTCGCGCTCGGAACTCTTCTCGACGATGATGTCGGTTGCACCCAAGCAACCGGAGGTGCAACAGCGCGCATCCACGCTGCAAACCGTAGTAATGCCGTCACAGACACCGGCTCATCAAAGCACTGCTGTCCGTCATATCATGAATGCGGTTGCATCGCTGCGTGTTGCGGTTCAACCATCCGAAACCCCGCAACCTGTTCCGCTGCGGATAGTCAGTAATGAAGCCAGCACAGCCCTTGGCAATAAAGCAGTACAAACCGCCTCGCAAGCGGTTGATGGTGTTAGTGCGGGTGATGCTATTGCGACATCAGGTGTCGAACCTGCGCCAACAAAACAACCGGCACTTCAATCCGAACCGCTGAATGCTGAACCAATGCAGAGTCGCACGAAGGGAATCACCGGAACGGATGAAGCAATCGCACGGCATGATACAAGCGTGGATGCGAAAGGTACTGTTATTCCACTGCGAACCGTTATATACCATCAACCTCTGCGTGAAGAGTTGTACCCCGTTCCAACTCACGTTCCCACGATAGACACAGGTAATCAGAATGAAACGGCGTCGTTGAATGCACTGACCGATTCCCGAATTACCGGGTTGTCGCCGCGTGAGAATACCTTGTTGCAACGCAAGAGTAATCATGATGCAAACAATCACGATGTAAACCAGGATACTGTCAAGCAAGAAATGCTCTCGCAACCGGAGCGTGAGTATGTTGTTCATAGCACTGCACAGGTAACGAAGAAGAGTATTAATGATATTGAACAGCCGAAACCGATTCGCCCGAACAATACTGTTGTTTTGAGTAATTCGACCAACCGCACAATGGCACAGCAAACGCATGCGCCAAGAGTGGAGATTGCACCTAGCATAACGGTGAAGAACACAGCAACGGCGGTGAAGAACGTCGAGGCAATCACAACGGATGACGTGAAGTCCGCGCAACCGCTTCAGGCAGCTTCGACATTGCAAACACATCTGCAAAGCGGGCGCATTCAAACGGCGGTGCTTGCAGCCGAAGCGGCAGGTCTTGCAGCACGGGTATCACGTAAAGAAAATCCACAGGTACAAGAGAGCGGTGATGTCAGCGATGATGATTTGTTGCATACTGAGGAAAGTACCGAACGCGATAGAGCTGTTGTGAATCAAACGGCATATCAATTTCCCGATAACACCGGACAGCAACAAAACGGGAATGGCTCGCCGGATGCACAAACGCACATGAATGAGCATAACACTACAATGTCGCATTCAAGTATGACCGCGCTTGATGGCACACAATATCAGCACCCGAACCGCATCTTCGGTTTCGCGGGAGCAGAGCCACGCTCACTACAGAATCATAACATAGAGCAGCATTTTGCAGATATGCCTGTCGTTCGTACAACGGTGGAATCGTTCGCCGCCACAACATCGGTCGTGGTACGCAACATGCCGGCGCAGACGGGTGGTTCGGCACGGCTTGTCCTTAATCCTGAATCGCTTGGCACAGTAGTTGTCAATCTTCGCGTAGGCGAACATGAGAACCTGCTTCATATCGAAGTGGAATCGCACGAGACGCGCACAATGGTGGAAGCGCAGCTTCCGCTCCTGCGCGAACAACTCACGCAAAGCGGCATCCGAATGGAAGCCCTGAGCGTCAGTGTGAAACCGAACGAACAACAGCAGCAGCAAACAGCTCCGGCGCAGCAATCCGGCTTTACGGGCAACAACGGCACTGGCAATGGTGCAAACCAGCAGCAACGCTCCGACGACCGCGAATCCCGTGCGGCATACCTGCGCTCGGTGAACGACGACTCGAACCCGCGCCGCAACAGCGACGGTGACCCACACCAACGCGACAGGCAGCAACGCGAGCAACGCCGGAGAATGGCGGAGAACGTCTTTGAACGCTACGCATAACACGACATATCAAACACACTCAAGGATTGAGCAATGGCAGAAACAATCAGCCCGACAACGCAAAAACTCTTCGACAGCTTGGCTCCGAAAAACGAGGAGAAAAAAGTATCGAAGGATATGGACAAGGATGCGTTCCTGAAACTGATGATTGAGCAGATGAAAGCGCAGAACCCGCTGAACCCAAGCGGCGGCTATGAACAAATGGCGGCGCAGTTGGCACAGTACACATCGCTTGAACAGTTGCAGAACCTGAATACAACCATGACAAGTTTACTGCAATCGAATACATCGCTTGTGCAAAGCGTGGGGCAGCAGTCGCTCCCCGCCATGATGGGAAAAACTGTCCGCGCCAATGCCAACGGTATCGGCTTCGACGGCAGCAACTCCGTGCAGTTCGGCTATGAACTGCCATTACAGGCAGGTTCGCTGAAACTCTCGATTAAAGACAGCGCAGGAAATGTGGTGCGTGTCCTTGAACCGCCCTCCATCGGTGTCCGCTCCGGCGAGAACTCGGTTATGTGGGACGGGCGCGACAGCAAAGGTGCAACAGTACCGAAAGGTGCATACACCTTCGAGATGGAAGGCAAGGACTTGCAAGGCAAAGACCTCCGTATTACGCCGATGGTGCGCGGCACGGTGACAGGCGTGCGCTACCGCGAGAACGGTGCGTTCGTGGTGCTGAACGGAGCGGAAATTCCCGCTGGATCAATCACCGAACTGCTGAACTGATATGCAATGCGCGATGCTGCAACAACGGCTGTTTCGCAGATTGTATTTCTTTGAAAAATAATTTATCAACACGGCTTCATTTTTTGGAATGAACGCCGATAACTACAAATGCCGAAGAGCAGGTTTTCGTGAAGAACCTATCGTAACGTCAAGGAAGACACTGAGGCAACAACGGACTGATTCACAATGGACATCAACGGAGTACAACTACCTTTTGTACCGCTTGGAGGAGTAAGCGGGCTACAGCGAACACCGAACACGGTGCAGCCCCCGCCTGCAAAACCCTTTGCCGAAATACTTCAGGAAGAAGCCGGCAAAATCAGGTTCTCCGCCCACGCGCAAAGCCGCATGACAAGCCGCGACATGGCATTGGACGACAGTGACATGAAACGGTTGGAAAATGCGGTGTCGAAGGCAGACGAAAAGGGCTCCCGCGATTCGCTTGTGATGCTTCGCGACATGGCATTCATCGTCAGTGTCCGCAACCGCACGGTTATTACCGCGCTGAAGGGCGAACAGGCGATGGAGAACGTCTTCACAAACATTGACTCGGCGGTAGTGGCATAACGCGCCGTGGTAGCGCAGAATGCCCGACACAGGGTTGGACCTCGTCCGGTTGCTTGACGTACTAAGCAGCCGGCAGGAGACCCCACCGAAACAAGCATCCCCGAACGACAGAGGGCGATGCCTACCCAATACCACATGCGTCCCGAAGCGACGCAGTGTTCTATCCCAATTTTCAGAAGCAACAAAGGGCTTCGCAGCCATATACTACGGTTATGGTTTGTGGAGGAAACCGTACCCGTACTTGGTGACGGCACATGGTATGGCGCATTCCCGCTCCGGCGGAGGATTCACCATATCAATGCTACGCGCCTGGAGGAACGTACTGCACGGATGCAGGGCATACTCACGGATATACGAGCTAAGTCATCAGTGGCGCAAAGCCCTTTGATTTGTATGGCATTTTAGCGTATCACCACAGTGTGCGCAACAAGAAAGAACCGTGAAGATGATTGGTGACAGCAACCCCGCATAACACTGCAAGAAGCAAGGACAACGCATCCAGAAAATCGAATAACAAAATATGTGTTTCAATTATCTATGACCGGGAGGGTCTCGTTATGGCATTACTTCGTTCTTTAACGTCGGGCACAAGTTCGCTGAAAGCCCATCAGCAACGGTTGGACATTATTTCTAACAACATTGCCAACGTCAATACATCTGGCTACAAATCCAGCGAGGCGCTGTTCTCGGAACAGTTCGCGCAAAGTTTGGCTGGCGGTGTCGCTCCGTCGAATATCTCGGCGGGCGGAACAGGCGGGTTGAACCCGATGCAGATTGGTTTGGGTGTGAAACTTGGCGCAGTACGCACCGATTTCACACAAGGGTCTATCCGCACTACCAACCGTGCCCTCGACCTTGCCCTTTCCGGCGATGGATTTTTTGCCCTGAAACAAAACGGACAGAGTTTATACACGCGCTCAGGTTCGTTCTCGCTCGACCGTGCGGGTAATCTTGTTGATTCTTCAACAGGATCATTTGTGCAAGGGTATAACTTCAAGAAAGATGCAAACGGTCGTCCTATAAAAGACAGTAGCGGTACAAACATCCTCGAGCGTCAGTTGACGAATGTAAATCTGAACCTAGCCCAGTCGAACCCGCGACAGACGGAACAAGTAAAACTAGCAGGTAATCTAAACGCTTCAATGCAAACAGGCGAGAATGCGCAAACATCTATTACAGTGTATGACAACATCGGTAACTCGCATGTGATGCAACTGACATTTACCAAGTCGGCAACCGCAAATCAATTTTCTCTTAGTGCTACGCTAGATGGTAATGCAGTAACACTGCCTACAACTGCAACAACTGTTACGTTTAATGCCGATGGCTCGATGAACACTCCACTTAATTTCAGCGTATCGGGAACAGATTTGAATACGTCGCTCGGCGGCAGTTCAACAGCATTTGATACAACAAAAAATATGACAGTAACATTGGCACAAGCGGGTAATCTGTTTGCCGGTCTTACACAATATGCGGGACAAAATTCGGTAACAGCGTATGAGCAGGACGGTTATACGGCTGGCAATCTCTCGCGGTTAAGCGTTGATAAAACTGGAAGGGTCATCGGTGCATTTACAAACGGGCAGTCGGAAGTGCTTGGTCAGGTAGCAGTAGCAAAATTTGTGAACCCGGGCGGTTTGGTGAAAGAAGGAAGTAATACATTCAGCTTGTCGCCGAATAGCGGCTTGCCGAATATCGGAACAGCCACCGAGATTTTCCCATCCACCTACATGCTCGGCAGCTCGCTGGAAGAATCGAACGTGGATTTGACGGAGCAGTTCACCGATCTGATTTCAACGCAACGTGCGTTTGAAGCGGCATCGCGGACTATCACAATCAGCGACCAGTTCTTACAAGAAATCAATCAGTTGAAGCGATAAGAATAATGTAACGGGCGCAGAGTAACATCTGCGCCTCCGGTTACAGATAATGACACAGTTGAGTAGCAACCATGAACGGAAGAACGGGTTCGGAACTCGTGTGCGACAGATGACAGAGGTTCATGGTGATGGCAGTGCGGAATCCCGCCACGGACGGCGCATAACGGTTCGGCTGCACATCAAGAGACAGATTTGGTTTGGTATATATGTATCAGGGATGATAGGAAGACAGTCACGGATGGCAAAGAAGCGCACCGGCATTAACGGAAACGAACGGATTCGTTACACCGCGCCGGAGCCGTATCGGTTGGAGAGAATCTGCTGCCCACAGCATAGCATCACGGATGATGTGTGTTGGGGCAGCAGTTTTTTTTTGTATGATGCTTAATACGCTTTTGCAAACAGGACGCGCTGTTTCGAGGGTGCGCCGCTAAGAACACACACACCGTCTTCATTCGCCGCGTCAAGCGGAATGCAGCGGATGGTTGCCTTCGTCAATTCCTTGATACGCTCTTCCGTTTCGCCCGTTCCGTCCCAATGCGCGCTGATAAAACCACCCTTTGTTTCCAGCACTTCTTTGAACTCATCGAACGAGTTCACGTGGGTAATGTGTGCGTCGCGGTACTCTTTGGCGCGGTTGTACAGATTCTGCTGAATCTCGTCGAGCAACGCACGGATAATGCCGCTTGAATCCGCCATCGGATAGGTTTGCTTTTCCTTCGTGTCGCGCCGTGCGATTTCCAGCGTGCCGTTCTCTATATCGCGTTTGCCGATTGCAACGCGCACAGGAACACCGCGCATTTCGTACTCGGCGAACTTGAAGCCGCTTCGTTTGGTTTCGTCGGTGTCAATATGCACGCGCACACCGTGGCTGCGGAGTTCTGCGGCAAGGCGGTCGCATTCTTCAATCACCGGCGATACCGCATTCGGTATGGGAACGATGACCACTTGCATCGGTGCGAGTTTAGGCGGCAATACCAAGCCCGCATCGTCGCTATGCACCATAATCAATGCACCGATAAGCCGCGTGCTCACACCCCACGATGTAGCCCATACGTACTCTTGCTGATTGTCTTTATTCAGATATTTCACCTCGAATGCCTTCGCAAAATTCTGTCCCAGAAAATGCGACGTTCCCGCTTGCAACGCTTTGCCGTCCTGCATCAATGCTTCGATGCAATATGTGTCTTCCGCTCCGGCAAACCGCTCGTTAGCGGATTTCACGCCCTTGATAACAGGCATCGCCATCACGTTCTCGGCAAAATCGGCATACACATCAAGCATCGTAACTGTTTCGGCGATTGCTTCCTCTTTGGTGGCGTGTGCGGTATGACCTTCCTGCCAAAGGAATTCCGCTGTGCGGAGGAATGGTCGGGTACGCATTTCCCAACGCACAACATTCGCCCATTGGTTGATAAGCAGCGGCAGGTCGCGGTAGGATTGAATCCAATCGCGGTAGGTGTTCCAGATAATCGCCTCGCTTGTTGGGCGCACAACAAGTTCTTCCTCCAACTTCGCTTCGGGATCAACCATCAGTTTGCCCGGACGTGATGCGTCGTTCTTCAAGCGATAGTGTGTGACCACCGCGCATTCTTTCGCAAACCCTTCAGCGTTTTTCTCTTCCGCCTCGAATAAACTTTTCGGTACAAAAAGCGGGAAGTAGGCGTTCACATGACCTGTGGCTTTGAAGCGCAGGTCAAGCGCGTCGCGCATATTTTCCCAAATGGCATAGCCGTAGGGTTTGATAACCATGCAGCCGCGAACTGCGCTGTTATCGGCAAGGTTGGCGTTCTTCACAATATCCAGATACCACGCGGAGTAATCCTCGGCGCGGGGTGTAATGACTTTCGACATAGCAACGAGTGGTTGTTGAGATATGACGCAGATGGGTGATGCCATCTGCTTGCCGCCGGTGCTTCATGGTTGTGCGATTCCGGCGGGCGGCAAAAGTACGAAACACCGACCACGCCGCTGCGATTGTCAGTGCTTGGTGGTTATATTGCCATGCGGTTCGAGGTGCGATATTGATTCGTTATTTTCTATGAACCGCAGTGCATGGATGCAATCCGGCGTAACCGGTTTCGGCGAGTGATTCGCCGTGCCTGTGAATACACAGTTATCACATGCTCCCCGATGCACGAATACACTCATTCACTCACTCATATCTCAGCTGATGAAACCATACATCCGACATCTTGCGATATTGATTCTTGCTCTTGTTGCACAGTCCGTGCTGATGGCGCAAACCACTTCCGTAAGCGGCACACTGCTCGGAGCAGACGGCAAGCCCATGAAAGTCGCCCACATCATGTTCCGCAATGTGAACAGCACCGCCGATACTGCCGAACGCTACGCCGCAAAACCCGATGGCAAATTCTCAACTGCGGTCAAGAACGGACTGTACACCATCAGCTTTGCAGGCGTTGACCACAAGCAAAGCGATGAACGTATCATGCTGTTTTGCAACGGCGAGCCGGTTCGCCTGAACGCAAAGCTTGCAGCCAACACGCTTCCAAAAGATTTGGACTCGGTGTTTGTGATTACCGATGCCGACAACTTCTCCTTCGGCTCGGCAACGCCGATGAAAAAACAGGCGGACGGCACTTACACGTTGAGCATTCAGGCGGCGGGCAAAACGCTTGGCTATCAGATTATTCCCAAAGGGAAAAAGGACGATGAAGAAGGTGTGCACAGCATCAACGGAACGACGGCATCGCGCTATGAGTACGACGGCGGCGGCGATTACCGCAGCTATATGGATGTGAAAAACGGCATGGTGAATCTTACGTTCAACCCGGCATCGTTTCCGGCGCAATCCGGCAAGTTCTCGATTGAGTATGAAAGTGAATCCACTAAGCGGATTGATGCAGTAATGAAAGAAATGCAGGACGCACGCCGCGCCATGATGCAAGTCATGTTTGCAAAGCGGGCGAACAAAACCCCTACGGTGAACGAGGACTCGCTCCGCACTGCGCTGCTCAAGGCGATAACCGACGACAAGAACGCAATGACACGTGAAATACGCTACGTTATGCTTGCCGATTTGACGATGTATTCCACCGACTCGGCATGGAGCGACATGACCATGTTGAAGAACCTCTTCGCCACTGTTCCGCCTGCATCGCCATCGTGGGAACTGAGTCCCGCCGCACCGCAGGCAATCGCCAACCGCCGCAGCGAGTTCACCGCATATACCGACCGTTTGCTTGGCGCGAATCCTTCGGACTACGTGAAGTCGAACGTGTTGCTGCAACGCATTACCAAAGCAAACGCCGACAAGAACGAGAAAGCATTGCGCGAAGCATACACCGCGCTTGTCACGCAGTATCCCACGACGAATGCAGCAGAGCGCGCTATCAAAGAATACAACCCCGACCGTGGCATTATGCCGGGTAAGATGATTCCCGATTTCAGCTTCGACGACGTGCAAAACCCCGGACAGAAAATCACGCCCGCCATGCTGCGCGGCAAGTGGGTGTTGATTGATAACTGGGCGACGTGGTGCGGTCCGTGCGTGATGGAAATGCCCGAACTGCACAAGACCTACGAGAAATTTAAGGACAAGAACTTCACGATTCTCAGCGTGTCGTTCGACGCATCGGTGAAGGATATTGCCAAATTCCGCGACGGCAAATGGAAGATGCCGTGGCTTCATGCGTTCAGCGAAGGCGTGTGGAAGAACGATGCTGCAAAAATCTTCGAGGTCAGCGGAATCCCGAAGCCGATATTGATTGACCCGACGGGAAAAATTGTTACGCTGCAAGGTGAGTTGCGCGGCGATGCACTTGAAAAAACAATTAGTGAGTACGTGAAATAATCAGCCGCCCGTCCGTGCTGTGATGTATCTGCAAGGCAATGCCGTGTATGTCGGTGTTGCCTTGTTTGTTTATGAAACGCTTATGCTGGACGCGCTACTATTTTCGTAACCCGATATTCAACCACTCATCCTCATCACACAAAGAATGACACCCGACGGCACACTCCTCTCTTCGGCTCCGGTGGCAATGCCCGCCGCAATACGCAACATGATGAAACGCGCAATGTCCGCAACGGATTTTGCAGCGTTCAGCGCAGTGCAGATGTTTCATATCACCTACGCAAGCGAGGGACTGACGATACACGGCTATATGGCGTTGCCGCCGGCGAATGCAACGGGCGTGTACCCTGCCATTCTCTTCAACCGTGGTGGGGCTGGCGAACGCGGCGCACTGACCGACGATGGAGCGTTCCTCTATGCGGGCGTTTATGCAAGCTGGGGCTATGTTGTGCTGGCAAGCAACTATCGCGGTCAGGGCGGCAGCACAGGTGCGGAGGAATGGGGAGCGGGCGATGTACGCGATGCAGAGAACCTTATCCCTCTGTTGCAATCGCTTGGCTATGTGGATATGGAACGTGTGGGATTGATTGGCGGAAGCCGTGGCGGGATGATGGCATATATGATGCTGCGCCGTTCGCAGAGTTTCCGTGCGGCTGCAACGATTGGCGCGCCTTCGATGCTGCACTTGATTGACCACCACGCGCATATCCGAAAAACGTTCGACCGTTTTGTGCATTATTCGCCCGACATTCAACGCGACTTACGCGAACGCTCGGCTGTTGCATGGGCGCACGAACTTCCGCGAACAACACCGCTGCTTATGCAGCACGGTACGGGCGACCGCCGCGTGGACGCATTGCATTCGCTCACGCTTGCCACCGAACTGCAACGCCTGCACCATCCCTACAAACTCATTATGTATGATAACGCCGACCATATCCTTGCAGGGCGGCGCGAGGAAGGTAACGCCGACCTCCGGTGGTGGATGGATCATTACGTCCGCGACCGCGCACCGCTGCCGAAAACAGGTCCGCACGGAGCATAAGATGCAACACGACCGCCGCACGCTTGAGCGCATCCGCACGCAGTATCTGAATGGCACGGCAGGCAACGCCGACTACTGGCAATCGGCGGACGACCTTGCCGCCTACGATGCAACATTTGCACAGCGAATCGGTTGGAAATGGAATGCCGTGTTGAACGACCTCGACCGCTTGGAATGGAAGCCGCCCGCCGGTGCGCCGCTTATTGACATCGGATGCGGGAGCGGGATTGCCTCGCGCACAGTGCTTCGCCATTACGGATCTGCATCATTTGCTTCCGTCCATTTGCACGACCGCTCGCCGCTTGCCATGCGCTATGCGGCAGAGTCCATCACAGCCGGGTTCGCAGTACACGTAACACAAACAGCAGAGTATAATACGGAAACATTGCCTGTTATGCCTTCCGATGCGGTCGTGGTACTCAGTCACATCCTGACCGAACTCACGGCGGTTCAAGCCGAGTCGGTTGTTCGAAGCATTGCCAATGCGGCGGCGGTACTCTGGGTTGAACCCGGCACGCAAACGGCAAGCAACCGTCTTGTCGCCGTCCGCACAATGCTGCAACCGCAGTTTGGAATCGTCGCCCCGTGCACGCAGCAGTGCGAATGCCCCATGAACAATCCTGTGAATGCGCGGCATTGGTGTCATGCGTTTGCCGCCCCGCCCGCAGAAGCATTCACCGAGAGCGGGTGGTCGCAATTCGCCGACGACTTCGGCATTGACCTCAGCCGCCTTGCCTATTCCCACTGCATCTTCGATAAACGTGCGGAATACCACACCGCAACCGCAGAGTACCGCATCCTTGGCACACCAAACGTCACCTCCGCCGATGCTGTGGCGTGTGTGTGTAACGGCGCAACGGTTTCAGAAATCATTGCTGCAAAAAAGCGTGCACCCTCACTCTACAAGGCGTTGAAGAAAGGCAATACCGACACACCTCGTGCATTGAATCTGCACGGCAGAAATGTTGTGGAATGAGAATATGATGTGTTGCAGAATTACTGCGGTCGGGAGTGTCGTGTTCGTTTCGACTTCGCTCAACCACTGGGGAAGGATGCGATGATGGGAATACTGCAAGCGGTATTAGTTGGAAGCGTCACGCTGGATCGGTAGGACAGCGGCGGACTGCGCTTTCCGGCAGAGGTGGCGATGTGTAGCGGAGGGAAAGGTGCGGTGCCGTTCATACATAGCCCGCCAGTAGTAGAAGAATGAAAACGAGAAGAAGAAAACAGCAACCGATATTGTTCACGGTGAATACTCCGGCATAATGAAAAAGAAAAGGGCGGTGCAAACTGTATATGCAACGCCCCGAATACAGAATCCCGTGATTGGGTATTAGAGATTGCCACGTAACGCCTGCTCGCGTTCGATTGCCTCGAAGAGTGCTTTGAAGTTGCCTTTGCCGAAGGATGTTGCGCCCTTGCGTTGGATAATCTCGAAGAAGAGTGTGGGGCGGTCTTCCACGGGCTTGGTGAATATCTGAAGCAGGTATCCCTCGTCGTCGCGGTCAACCAAAATGCCCAACTCGCGCAGCGGCTCGATGTCTTCGTCAATCGCGCCGACGCGGTCAAGCAAATCGTCGTAGTAGGTATTGGGGACGCGCAGGAAATCAATGCCGCGATTGCGAAGTTCGGTCACGGTTTTCACGATGTCTTTGGTTGCAATGGCTATATGCTGCACGCCCGCACCGTGGTAGAACTCAAGGTACTCGTCAATTTGTGATTTGCGCTTGCCTTCGGCGGGTTCGTTGATAGGGAATTTGATGTAACCCGACCCGTTCGAGACAACCTTGCTCATCAATGCGGAGTACTCGGTGCTGATGTCCTTGTCGTCGAACGTGAGCAGCAGCTTAAAGCCCATCACATCCTCGTAGAATTTCACCCATTCATCCATCTTTCCTAATTCCACATTGCCTACGCAGTGGTCCACATATAACAGTCCGACAGGTTCGTGCACAAGTGCTGGTTCGATTTGTTGGAAGCCGGGCATGAACACACCGTTGTAGTTCTTGCGCTCGACGAATGTGTGAACGGTGTCGCCGTAGGTTTTGATTGATGCCACAACCACCTCGCCGTTTTCATCCGAGAGGACGGTAGGTTCTTGCACACTTACAGCACCGCGCTTGGTTGTTTCCTCCCACGAGGCGCGAGCGTCGTCCACCCAAAGGGCGAGTGTTTTTACGCCGTCGCCGTGTTGGTTGATATGGTCTGCAATAGCACTGCCGGGGTGCATGGGTGTAGTAAGCACGAAGCGTACTTTGTTCTGCTGAATCACATACGAAGCACGGTCGCGCACACCTGTTTCGGGTCCGGCATACGCCACTAACTTGAAGCCGAATGCGGCGCGGTAGAAATACGATGCCTGCTTTGCGTTTCCTACGTAAAACTCAATGTAATCGGTTCCGTTAATCGGCAGGAAATCCTGTGCGACTGCGGCGGCGGTTTCTTGTTCTGCTATCATGGTTTGTATAAAGTCAGTAGTGATAGAATTCTTTATGAATAGCCCGCATCGGGCGGCGCGAAATTACGGACATAATGCTAATTCGAACCTGTATCACCTTATGCCGGTATCCAAAGTCCGTTTCTTCAGTCCTTAACGAGCGTCCGGTATTGTGTTCACCGTCATGCAGGTTATCTGCGCATGATGGTGTTTGCTATTGTCCCGATATGTCGCATCTGTGTCCGCCGGTTGTCGGTGGTAGCGTGTAGTTTTGAACCACGTCAATGAGCTACACAGCCCGCAAACATTATCAGCACAGCATCTATGGCACACGTGCAAAAAAAATCCACGAAGAAAAAACGGACGGTTCTATTTCTTATCCTGCCTGATATTCACTTGCTTGATATGGCGGGAGCCGACCAAGTGTTCTACGAAGTGAAAGCATACGGTCAGGATGTGGAATTACGGTATTGCACAACCGGTAATGGCGTACTGACATCCAACCGGATGCAGATAGCCGCTCAAGAGCCGTATAGTGATTTTAACTTGGGGGAAGGCGACTACCTGTTTGTACCCGGCTCGGAGGTGCGCTACTTTCTTTCTCCCGCGTTTGCCCGCTTCACAGCATTGCACGAGTGGATTCGGCGGCAGCACGCCAGCGGTGCAACGGTCTGCTCGATATGCACAGGCGCATTTGCCTTGGCGCGTACCGGATTGCTGAACGGGCGGCACTGCACCACACATTGGAAGCGGACAGCGGAATTGCAACACTTGTATCCCGAAGCAATTGTGAAAGAGAACGTGCTGTTCACCGACGATGGGCGCATCATGACAAGCGCAGGCGTGAGTTCGGGGATTGACCTTGCGTTGCACATTGTGGCAAAGGAGTACGGCGACCGCCTTGCATTTATTATTGCGCGCGAGCTGGTGGTCTATCTCCGGCGTTCGGCGGATGCAGTGCAGCACAGCGTGTTCATGCAACACCGGAATCACGTGCATTCGGGCATTCATGCCGTGCAGGACTGGCTGATTGATAACATCGCTTCGAAGCCGGCGCTAGATGACCTTGCCCGCGTGGCGTGTATGAGTACGCGCACCCTGACGCGCTTATTCAAGAAAGAAACAGGTAGTACCATTGGCGAGTACATGCTTACACTGCGGAAGGCGATTATCGGCGAGTTGATGGAGAAGCCCGACCTGACCCGCAGGCAAATTGCGGAGCAATGCGGCTTGGAGAGCGAACGACAGTTACTACGGATACTAAAAAAGATGGATTGATTGCGCCGCGCTCATGGAATGCGGTGCGAAGAGTAACAATTCAATCACTCACTAACTAACCAATCAACACCATGACACCAATAACCCACCGGCGCGGTAAGGTCGGCGTGCTGCTGCATGAATACCACCGCTCGATAGCCGATTTGAAACAAACCATAGCCGCAGTGCAGCCCGGTGAACTGCGAGTTGTGCTCGATAAGGAAACGATGAACAGGAACTGTGTTTCCATCGGCTCTGTGCTTGCCCATATTGTCTTCTGCGGACTGATGTATTGCACAACCATACGTCAGCACCGTGGCAATCCCGACGAGCAATTCGAACCGCTTGCATTGCTCGATACCGTTGAAGAATACAATGCCGCGCTTGACCGCATGTTCGACATCACGCGCGAGTTATTCGAGGATATTCCCGACAGCGAATTGATGGAGTTCGACCCCGCAAAGAAGTTGCAAACGTATTGGGGTCAGTTGTACGATATCGAGCAGTTGATGGAACACGCGATTGTGCATATCCTGCGCCACCGCTTTATGATTGAGCGGTTCATGGCAATGCTGCCCGCCCGCGAGAGCTAATGTGTGAGTTGTACCCGCACGCGCAGCGAATGATGCGGTTAGGGGAGTATGCGCCATTATATATTCAGCCGGATGAACGACACAACGTTTAGCTCGTGTGCTTGCTGTAATCCGACGCTCTTGTAGAATGAAATTGTCTCGGGTTGGTTGTCGGTAAGCAGGAGTATTTGCCTGACGTTTTGGTAGTGATGCAACGTACGGCGGAGAAGTTCGCTGCCGATACCCTGCCTGCGGTATTCATCAATAACGAGAATGTCTTGGATATAGATGATGGTCAATCCATCGCCGACAGCGCGAAGGAAACCGACAATACGTTCGCCGCTCCACGCCGTAAGCACGAAGCGCGATTCGCGTATTGCTTCGCGCAGCACATCGGGGCGCGAGGTGTAGGATGTCCATCCGGCATTGACATAGAGCGCATAGACCGAATTAAAATCGAAATCACGGCGTGTACTGTATTGTAAGTCAGTATTCATGGATAGTTGATATGAAGTATAGGTCTGCGCAACATTCGTAGCATGATACAACGATAAGCAAGCACATTAATAATCCGGTGACTTGTCTGGAACTATCGCAGTAAAATACCACATTGCAGGACATACAATGTGTGTTTGTCATTACATCAAGTTACAACGGAAATATGACGACAGGTATCTACGTCCGCATCTGTTCTGCATCGCAGAAATACTATGCTAACGAGTATATTAGGGTATTAAACAACACCCGACCTATAATCCTCTCTATCACGTTATGCACAAGAGCGAACTTTGGTATCTTGAAAATGTTAATC
The DNA here is from genome assembly GCA_016788605.1 of Candidatus Kapaibacterium sp. GTDB lineage: Bacteria > Bacteroidota > Ignavibacteria > Kapaibacteriales > NICIL-2 > JAEUSO01. The sequence goes on from JAEUSO010000005.1 coordinate 24,626, forward strand.
TGTTTCAGGCATTTTGTCCGACAAAACTTGGAATGTTTCATCAGCAGCATAGTTCCAAACGATATAAAAAGGACGACTTCATTTTTTTCTCGGATGATGCAGCGGAGACAATTTGCCTGATAGCCGAAGGCAAGGTCAAGATATTTACCTACATGCCCGATGGTACCGAAGTTGTTCATGCTTACTTGGGCAAAGGCGAGATTTTTGGCGAAATGGCGATGCTTGGTGAAACAAAGCGAACCTACTTTGCACAAGCGGCGGGCAACGAGACCGAGATATGCAGCATGACGCGCGAAACAATGATGAATCTGATGTTGAACAATACTGAGTTCCAACTGAAGATCTACAAACTCATCGGCTGGCGCATCCGAAAGTTAGAGCGAAGAATCTCGTTGCTGCTACAGAAAAATGTCCGCCAGCGGCTATTGGAATTTGTTGAGGAACTTGCCGCCGAATCGGGTATGGCAGAAAACGGTTGTATTGTCATCCGCCATACGCTTACACAGCGGAATATTGCTGATTTAATCGGTACGACGCGGCAGACGCTGAACCAACTGCTTCACGAGTTGCATCACGAGGGAGTGTTGAGCGCAGACAGGAAAACAATCGTGATGAAGAATACGGCATTGGTAAAAAAATTTCAAGTGTCGGCTATCTGACATTCTTCTCGTTGATCTTCTTCTATTTTGCCCTCAAACATATTTTTTATTCAACATTGAGGAGCATTACAATGACAATGCGATCATTTTGGCTGGCAACCGCCGCCGCCGCATCACTTGCGTTCGGTTCATGCGCGAAAGAAACCACAACCACTGCACCGGCAACAGAGTTTGTTGCTACCGATGCCAATTTTTCCGGTTATGCTACGTGGACGCAAACAACCACGCCCCGCCGCGGACCCGACCCTGCGCTTGGTGCTGCGCACGAAGGCAACGATACAAACGTAACCCGCTATATGTATATCAATAGCGCTACAGCATCGCGCAGTAACAATGGGCAATATCCTAATGGAACAATCATCGTGAAAGAGATGAAGCGCAACGGAGCAAACTTTGCCGTGATGGGCATGGTGAAACGTGGCGGTGAATTCAACAAAGATCATAACGGTTGGGAATGGGTTATGCTTTCGAACGACGGCAAGATTCAAGACCGTGGTGCTAACCTCATGGGTGGTATGTGCAACGGCTGCCATTCGGGTGTGAAGTCCACAAAGGACTACGTGTTCACGAAGAACTAAGAGACGGAATAACGTTTATCATCAACGCTCTAAGCGGGAAGGCAATCTGAAGAAGGTTGCCTTTTTTTTGTGCACTATGTACGGAGTACCAAACTGATGATTGAACGGATGATGTCGTCCTGCGCCTCGCGGTTGAAGGTGCGGGCTGCGCGGTCGGCTGCGGCGGTGTATGCGTCTTTAGTTCGTGCGGTTTTCATCAGGTGGATTGCAATCGTTTCGGGGCTTGCATCGGTGGCAATGAGTTCGCCGAAGGGATAGTCGCCGATGATGCGGCGCATGGCGGGCAGGTCGCTGACCACACAAGGAATCCGAGCCATTGCGTATTCAAAAAGTTTGTTGGGCAAGGCAAGCGAATAGCTGAAGCTGACGGGTTCGATAAAACACACGCCGGTATCGGCTGATGCCGTCCACGAAAGGAGTTCGCTATAAGGTACTGCTCCGAGAAAGTGTATGCGTTGCGCCGAGGGGCTGCGCTGCGCTAATGCACGGAGGCGTTCACCGTGGGGACCGTCGCCGATGATGCAAAAGTGCAGGTCGGGTGCAAAGGCGAGTGCCTCGATGACCGGCTCGATTCCGCGTCCTTCTAACAAGACACCCTGATACACCGCTACAGGATTGCCGGCGGGAATGGCAAAGCGTTCGCGCAGCGCGTTGCTCCGTTTCGGCTCGGAGTAGGGCGGCACATTCATGATCACCGAGGGCTTTTCATTGCGGCGGAGGTGCTGCCGCAGATATTCGGCATCGAGTTCACCGCTGACGGTTATAGTATCGGCGCGGCGGGCGTAGCGGCGTTCGTGCCACGAAAGAAGGGATTGCTTGAACGGATGTTTGTGCAGCGGACCGAGCGCGGAGTAAATCTCGCGTGCATCGTAGATGAGCCGGACACGCTGCAATGCTGCAAGGTTTGCCGCCGCCTTGAGCGAGTAGAGGTCGGCAGCCCACAGCACTTTTGCGCCGAGTTCGCTGCCTGCCTGCATTGCCGCCTTGGTGAAGGCGAGCCATTTTTTCCAGAGCCGACCGGTGCGGGGTGTGGCAATATACACGGTGTCAATGCCGGGGAATGTGGTGCGCTCCGCCCAATCGGGCGCAAGGGCGCAAACGCGCAATCCCGAACAGGCAAGTGCATTGGCAATGTTCATGGTGCGTGCGTCGGTGCGGAGGTCGGCAAGGGTGATGACGACCACGTCGTAGGCGGTGTGGCTGCGGTTGATTGCAGATGCAGCTTGCATTCACGCTCCGTGTGTTGGTGCTTCCGGTTGAGCGGAGATATTGGCGGAGATATTGGCGGAGATACTGGCGGAGAGTCCGGTGCTGCCGAAGCCGCCGCTTCCGCGCTCTGTTTCGTCCAATGATGCAACTTCCGTCCATTCGGCGCGCTCGTGGCGGGCAATGACGAGTTGGGCGATGCGGTCGCCGCGATTGACGGTGTAGTCCGCTGCGCCGAAGTTGGCAAGGATAACGTGCAGTTCGCCACGGTAGTCGCTGTCAATCGTGCCGGGCGAGTTCAGGCAGAACACGCCGTGTTTGGCGGCAAGCCCGCTGCGCGAACGCACCTGACATTCGTAGCCACGGGGCACGGCAATGGCAAGGGCGGTGGGTATCATTGCCACTGTTCCGGCGGCGATGGCGACGGGCGTTTCGATCGCTGCGTGGATGTCCATTCCGGCTGCGCCCTCGGTTGCATAGGCGGGCAGGGGCAGGTCGGTGAATGCGGGGTTTGTTCGTGTGATGTTGATGGTCATGCGGCAAAAATAGGGTGTGCGGGGCGAGCGGGTTGCAGGCACGCAAAGGGTATTGGTTGGAATGATAACGCAAGAACGGTCGGGAAACCTCTCCACAGCTCTTTCCGGCATAGCGAGGGTAGTGGCTGACCACGACCGGTGCGGAGCCGTTGTTCAGTATGGTAATGTTTGTGAAACGCCGGACGGGTTAAAGCGGGAGCAGGTCGCCTTTATCCAAGTGGCGGATAATGGTGGCGCGCTCGGCGGCGGAGGGGTCGTGGGTGACCATGACGATGGTTTTGTTGAAGTCGCTGTTGAGTTTGCTGAGGAGTTCCATGATGTCGTGCGCGGACTTTTTGTCGAGGTCGCCGGTGGGTTCGTCGGCAACGATGAGATTGGGGTCCATGGCGATGGCGCGGGCAATGGCAACGCGCTGCTGCTGTCCGCCCGAGAGTTGGTTGGGCGTGTGTTTGGTGCGGTCGGCAAGCCCGACGATGGCAAGTGCGTTTTCGACTTGCTGGCGGCGTTCGGTTTTCGAGAGCGGCGTGAGCATGAGCGGGAGTTCGACGTTCTCGTAGGCGGTGAGCACGGGGATGAGGTTGTAGAATTGGAAGATGAAGCCGACGTTGTTGGCGCGCCATTTCGAGAGTTGCGCTTCGCTCATTGCGCTGATGTCGTTGCCGAAGACGTTCACGCTTCCGCTGCTTGGCTGGTCAATGCCGGCTATGATATTGAGCAGGGTTGTTTTGCCCGAACCGGAGGGACCCATGAGCGCCATGAACTCGCCGCTGTTGATGTCGAGCGAGAGGTTATTGAGCACGGTGATGGAGTCGTTCTGGCGCGAGTAGTGCTTTGTAAGGTTGCGGACGCTGATGGCAACAGACATGATGCTATGGGGCGGGATAGTGATTGAGAACGGCGCGAAGATACGGCGGGAGAACTTACTCTTTCACAAACGGAATGCTTACGGGAGTTCCCTGTGCGGTGGTAATGCGGATGAAATAATATCCGGCGGGTAATGCGCTGATATTGATTGGTGTGCCGGATATAACATTGCCCCGAAGCATCGAGATGCCAAGCAGGGAGCATACGTCGTAGTGCGAGCCATCCTCCATACCGCGTACCGTGATGCTTGTGTGTGCGGGGTTGGGAACGACGCTCCATGCCGGTTGTTGCGGCTCGCCCTCAACATCGAGAATCGAGTAATCAACAAATGACGCAAGGAAGATGTCGCTGCCGCCTGCATTACTTTGCTGCCCGCCGCCACTGACGGGAAGGTTGGTGCTTGTTGTTGTGCCGCACAGTAAAATCGTATTATCGTTCAAGCGCATCAGACCTGCGCCGCGGTCGTCGCCGCTACCGCCGAAGAGAACAGAGGCGATGCGTTGTTTGCCGTCCGCTTTATAGTATCCCATGAAGGCATCGTAGCCGCCTGCGGGTGCGGGGCTATCTTTGGGGAACAGCGGGAAATTCGCGCTGTTGCTCATGCCGGTAACAAAGACATCGCCGTTGGGTGTTGCAGTAATACCTGTGCAACGGTCGTCGCCGCTGCCGCCTTGGTATGTCCCCCAAATGCGCTTTCCAGAGTCAATGTTGAACGATGCAATGAAGCCGTCGTTGATGCCTCCGCCGAAATCCGTCTGTGCTCCGTCTGCTGTTGCTATAAAACGATCGGGAGAAGTTCCTGTATTAGTGTACCCGATAATAATGACTGACGATGACGTTAGCGCAATACGGGTTGCATAGTCGTATCCTTTACCGCCATAAAATCTACCCCACTCTCGTGTACCTTGTGCAGAAAACTTTACAAGAAATCCATCAAAAAACTCAACTAAATCATTGCCTTCTCCAATTGTAGTAGAGATAATATTATTGGCATTATAGCTTGCTGTAGTTCCGCATATAAAAATTGAACCGTTGGGTGCTGCTATAATTCCACCGCCATACTCCAAATCATCAGAACCATAGTATGTTGACCATTGTAAAGCTGATAGTGTTGGACTCAAGACAATGATAAATGCATCGCTTGCACCACCTTGATTTTTTTGATGTCCATTAGCATCTATGTTGTCACTAAATGTAGTACCCGTGCATGCAATATTACCATTAGGCATAATGCAAACGTCGGTACACGCATCAATTGAGTTACCACCGATATACGTTGAGTTCTGAATCTGACCTGATGCTGAGTTAAGCGTAGAAAGAAATCCGTCGGTGTTACCACCCAGGAATGTGGATTTGTATCCGCTTCCTTGAATAAAATTTGATTTTGAATTAGTTGTACCACATACAGCAACAAGTGTATTAGATAATGCAATGCCAGTTGCAGCATCATCACCTGCGCCGCCGAAATACGTAGCCCAGATGCGGCTTCCGCGCGAATCGAACTTTGCGATAAACGCATCGCGCCCGCCTTGCAATGATTGTTGATGCGTCCCTGCTGTTGCAGGAAAGTTTGCACTTGTTGTAACACCGCACACATACATGGATGTGCCGTCACCTGTTGCAGAGGTTGCAGAGTCAAGCGACGCTCCGCCGAAGTACGACGCGGATGTTGTGGGTGTAATAAAATTGAGTGCGACTGTCACGCCATTATCTGTTGCATCCCATGCGAAGTTTGGCTGCTGAACATTATCCGGTGTTGCAGTTGTAACAATGCTTGATGGTATGGGAACGCTCACCACACCGTTTATGTCAAGTGCGCCGTTCACGATGGCGAATGATGGTGATGACGGGCGCAACGCAAGAGCGGATGTTGAGTGAATATTTAAACCGTTTGTTGTGATGCCGATGCTGATTGTTTTGTTGCGTTGTGTGTGGCGGAACACGAGTGTTGTGTATGCTTCCGATCTATGCAGCGTGCCGCGTTCGTCGTAACGGTTGATGATACCGTTTGCACCTGTAGCTGCGAGTGTGTAGGCACCGTCGGCGAAATCGAAATCCGTTCGTGTAACTGTTGCGCCGCGCTGCACGGCAAAGGATATTCCATTCGTGCGAATGCCAACGACACCCTGCGGCAGCGAAGCAATGTAGAGCGGAACACCATGTGCTGATGCGCCTGCTGCGCGTACCTGTCCTGCGTTACGAACGAAGACCGGCATCGACTGCATGACGCGCTGCGCCAATGCATCGGGTGTGCAGACAACAAGAGAAACAAGAAGAATTGTGTAGAGGCGGACTGCGGTTCGGAGCATCATGCTGAGTATTGAGGTATGAGAATTTGTTGGGATGCGCTTCGCAAGAAATTCCTGCGGAACGCATTGACGGTTGCACTATGCCGCGTGGTGTACGGCGGCGGAATTCCAATGATGCACGGATGCCGCAGCTAAGAGGGCGATGCACCAAAGAACCGCGAAAATACAATGCACTAACCCGCATCAAGAGGTTCTTCGTTTCACCCTGTGTTTCAGGCGGGCTGCACTGACATGGAAAACGGCATACCGCAATACAAGGAATGATGCGGCGTTCAGGTATCACCACGCATAGGAATTTCGACGAACGGCGGATACTGCAAGAGTGATGAAAATCAAGGCGATAGCCATAGCGAAGAACACCGAAAAAACCAAGCGATTTTTTGCTGTAAAATCATCTCGAAACATGACAAAAAATTCTTTTGCTCGAAGAAAGGGTCGTGTTATATTGCGACGGTTTCGGAGGGTGTCTCTGAATCCGACGGGGAGTTTGGGGAGTATGATTGACATGCGTTTTCGTCTGTCTTGCAACATCGTATCTACGCTGAAACGTAGGTTTGATGCGGCTTTCAGCCCCATCCCCGGCTATAGCGCAGCATGATAGCAGCGTCATGAGTCATCGCAATGTTTGCGCCATCTCCGGGGGGATTTCACGCATTCATTCATTCACACACCGGGTCGTTCAACAGCGATTTCTTCGGAAATGGCGGACGGCTTCGGAATTTTTTTCGTCACAGTTTCTCTTATCATCAGGTACTCAACTTGATACTATTCGGCAACAACATCCGCAGCAACAACGCTTCTTCCCGACGCGGGGTTTCGCTGTTCGGCACGGCGATTGCGCTTTCCGCAACTGCACGCACAACGGATGTGCCTTCTCTTCACACTCAGGATTGCCCGAACGTACCTGCCTCATCACGCGCACCCCTTGGTGCAACATCGAAAAAGAATATTCTAATTGTTATCAGTAGTATTATGTATTTATTCACAACTCTGTTGGAGGATTGTATGAAACAACAGTTACGGAGTTTGTGGCGAACAGCTTATGCTACCATCGTCGGTGTGACGTTGGTGGCGACAATGGCGTTTGCCCAAACCAAACCGGTAACTTCGCCCTCTGCCCAGAATGATGGTTCAACGTCGCAGGCGGAGCTTCGCAAAAAAGCGGATGCTATTGCTGCGCGTCAAGGACTTGAGTTCGAGCAGAACAAAGGGCAAGTCATAGACGAAAAGGGAAAGGTCAGAAATGACATTCTCTTCACGTCGCGTTCCAAAGGAACGTCAGTGTATTACTTTGCCGATAAGCTCTCGTATGTGTTCCAGAAGGAACTGACGAAGCGCCCGACGGCAAAAGATGTAGCTTCGGATGAAGCATATCAACCAAAGTATCAGGTTCACCGCCTGGATATGAATCTGGTTGGTGCGAACACATCTGCTAAGGTTGCATCAAACGACTTGCAGCCGGGTGTGAAAAATTACTACCTTGCCCATGCCGGTAAGGACGGTATCACCGGAGTTCCCTCGTTCGGTAAATTGACATACGAAAATGTCTATCCGAACATTGACATGGTGCTTACAGCAAAAGGTCAAGGGATGAAGGCGGAATTTATCGTTCGTCCGGGCGGCGACCCATCGCAAATCAAAATGCGTTTTGACGGTGCAGATAAAGTTGCACTTGCAAACGACGGTGGCTATTCGGTGACAACACCGCTCGGTACAATGACCGAGGAAAAGCCCTATTCATTCACTTCAGTTAATGGTAAAGAACAAGAAGTTGCTGTGACGTTTAATGTCAATGGTGATGTACTTAGTTTCAATGTTCCCGATTATGATAAAACACAAACACTGGTGATTGACCCTCAGCGCGACTGGGGTACATTCCATGGTGGTGCTGGTACAGACATTATTCTTGGCGTTGCAACCGAACGCAGTTATGCTCCTGCATCGGGTGCCCGCTACATTTATACATGCGGTTACTTTGGTGGTACAGGATTTCCTCTTACAGCAGGTACGGCAACCGCAAGCGGTTCGGCTGATGCTTTCGTTGCAGCATATACGTATGGTGTAAGTGGTGCGCGTAATTATGTGACGGTATTTGGTGGTAACAGCGAAGACCGTGCTAACGCAATTACGGTTGGCTCAAGCGGTATCGCTTATGTTGTAGGTCGTACAAGTGCTTCGCTTGGTACACCACTGGCAGCTAACACATTGCAAACAACATACGGCGGTGGCGCATTTGATTCTTATATCGCTTCACTATCTGCTACGGGTACTCTTACCGCAGTAACATTCTTCGGTACGGCAGGTACAAACGACAACCTTACAAGTATTGATCTTAATTCGGCGGGTACGGAAATCGTAGTCGGCGGTAACACAAGTTCAGCTACATCGCAAGCGCCGTGGGCTACCGGTTTGGCTTCTAATGCCGGCGGCGAGTATATGAATACCACGCAGTTCCCAACAGGTGTTCAGGTAACAGGTCTTGTTGCTACGTTCGCTGTTTCGGGTACCACGATTTCTTCGCGTACACGCGGTACCTATTATGGTGCTACAGCAGGTACGCAAACTATTGTTACCTCGGTGCGCTATAATCGTACAACAAGCGGTACGGCAGGTGTTTGGGTTGGTGGTTATACTAACAGTTTGGATAGTATCGCTACACCGACATCGCACAATACCGGTTTGAACGTGGAC